>DASVPS010000158.1:0-15417 GCA_036389555.1 Pyrinomonadaceae bacterium | reverse complement strand
CGACGACCGTTTCGCCGACGATCTGCAAACTGCGCGGTGAGACTTTATCGAGCGTGTCTCCGGCTGTGTGCCAGTAGGGGTAGCCGCCGAGTTGAATCAGATCGACGACCGGAATCTCGGCGCGCAGGAACGGGATGTGATCGTCTTCCACAGTGTGTTTCGTATCGGGAAACTGCGCGCCGTGGCCGAGTTCGCGCGCCGTCTGCCAGATGATGTCCACGAGCCACGGCGTGCTCAGGGTTTCGCGCGGGATCGCCAGATTGGTGTAGCCGATCATGTCGAGCAGGATCAGGGCGCGGACGCGCTTCGTCTCGCCGCGCTCTGCGAGTTGCGCAACGTAGCGTCGGCTGCCGTAAGTGTTGTCGGGCGCGCCCGCGTTCGTGCATTCGTTCCAGTCTTGGCAGACGGCCTCTTCGCCGTCGAAGAAAACGAACCAGTAGGTGAAGCGCGGCTTACTGCGCCCGGCCGCGGCAAGCGAGCGGGCGATCTCTACGAGCGCGCCGGTCGAAGAACCGCCGTCGTTCGCGCCGACGAAGCGAAACTCTTTGACGTGCTTCGTGTCGTAATGGCTGGCGACGATGATCACGTCCGTGGATTCCCCTGCGAGTTCCGCCGTCAGGTTCACCATCCGGCGCGCGCCCGCAGGGGTCTGCGCCGTGAACTCGTCCGTCGTCACTTTCAAATTCGCGGCTTGCAGTTCGCTTGAGAGATATTCGCGCGTGCGCGCGAGTTCCGCAGAGCCTGCCGGGCGCGGCCCCATCTCGACCATCCGGCGTACGTGCGCGAAGGCTCGCTCTCCGTCGAAAGCAGGACGCGCCGGCGCTCCTGTCGCCACGGGAGTAATGGTGGCGGCGGGCGCGGCGTTGCCCTGCGTGTTGTCCTGTGCCGGGTTGCCTTTGCAAGCGTTGAGGGCGAGGGGGAGAAGCAGGAGGAGAAGGAGGAGCGCGAGCGCATCGTTCAGCCGCGCGCATACCGGGACGCGGCGCGGCGGCGGGGTGAAAGATGACGACATCTTTTTCATGCGTGAATGTGGCGACGCTCGCGCGCGTCTGCGTCGCGCGCGTTGGGAGTAAGGCGTTGGGACAGTTGTTTACGAAGCGGGCTTGTCGGCTTCGGGACTCTTCTTTGCGCCTGCGACGTGCTCTGCGGGGCGACGCGCCTGCCGCTCACGGCGCGCGCGCGCGCGTCCGAAGTTGACCACGTAATCCAAGCCCTTCTCGAAATACGAGACCGGCACGTCGGCGATGGCCTTGAAAGTCTGCGAGGCGACGATGGCTTCGAGTTCGACGAGCGTGGCGAGTTTTTGCGTCAGGGGCAATTCGCGAAATTCGGTGCGCAAATCGTGTTTCACTTCTTCCGTCGTCTCCTGTCGCACCGTCTCCGGCACGGGTTCGAGCACGAGGTCGCCCGCGCGTTCGACCTTCGTCTGGCAGGCGAGGCGTTCACCCGCGGCGAGCCGTTCGGGGCTGAGCCGCGTGCGCTCCGCCTCGGTCAGACCGGACAAGAGCGTCGCGCCGTCTCGGACGATCACGGCGCACGTGTCACACTCTCCGCGCCCCTCGCACTCGGCGGGCAGGCGCAAGCCCAGACGCTTCGCCGCGTCCCACAGGTACGTTCCCTCCGCCACCACGCCGTGACGACCGTCCGGCACAAATTCCACGTTCACACTCATCGGCACACCCCCACACTGTTCTCTGGTCTGTCGGGTTAAATTTCCACGGGAGACGAATCGGAACTTACAACAACGGGGGGCAAATGTAAAAAGGGGAGGGGCGAGGCGCTCGTTTGAAGATCGGAAACCGTTCCGTTAACCATCTTCACATTCGCGCTTCGCCCGTCCCCTGACGGGTTTGCTAGTGCGTGCTCGGCGCGCTCGCAAATCTGACGCGCGGCTCGGCGGCGGATTCCTCTTTCTTCGGCCTGTCGCTGTTATCGCGGCAGTCGGAGCACGTCCCGAACATGCGCAGGGTGTGGTGCGTGGACTCGAAGCCGTGCTTGGAGGCGATGGCGTCCTGCAGGGCTTCGAGTTGTTCGGAGTAGAATTCGATGGTCTTCCCGCAATCGGTGCAGATCAGGTGGTCGTGGTGCGGGTGTTTGTAGTTGTGCTCATAGCGCGTGCGCCCGTCGCCGAAGCGCACCTCGCGCGCCAGCCCCGCCTCGGTCAACAATTTGAGCGTGCGGTAGACGGTGGTCTGCCCGATCTCCGGGTCTTCCTTCTGCACGAGCCGATAGAGGTCTTCGCTCGACAGGTGTTCCTCGGTGCGCAGAAACACGTCTAGGATGAGATCGCGTTGCGCCGTGCGTTTGAGGCCGGCGCGCTGGATGTGGCGATGAAAAACTTCCTGCTCTTCAGTCATAACCTTCTTCCGCGGTTCGGCTGAAACTCTCTCCGAGGTGATTGGCACGCCGCCATTTTAGCACTGACACGCGGGATGTGTGAAGAAGTTGGCCGCATTGCCGCCCGCGTGCTATCTTTTCGCGCATGGTGCCGGGGTGGCGGAATGGCAGACGCGACGGACTTAATTTATTTGAGCACGTCGTTTGGGAAACCCCGACGTGAATGGAGTCAAAGTCGGCGAACCCTTCACAGCAATCAAATGCTGCTGGCAACGCCGAGCTAAGGCTGGCTCTCCGAGTTTTATGAGTCAGCAAAGTGTAGAGACGAGACGGCTCCCTCCTAAACATCATTTGTGATGCACGGAGAAGGCATCGTCCAGACCACAAACTGCCGAAGTTTGACGGGCGGCGAAAGCCGTAGTGGTAAGAAAATCCGTTGGCCGTAAGGCCGTGAGGGTTCGAGTCCCTCCCTCGGCACCAGATTTATTCCGGGTTCGCGTCCGGCGCGTTTCGGCGCGGTTCGCGCGTGAAATCGTGGCTTCGTAAAACAGCTTCCCTGCTGTTAAGATAAATTTTCTGAAACTCTCTTAAGGAACGAGCGTGCTATCAGGGACGATGCGGAAAGGCACGCGCGGGCGGATCGCCGCAAAACACTCGACCGTCTGGTTTGAAGTTTTCCTGAAAGCCGATGGTTGAACTCGCGCCACCGTTCATTCTCTACTTCACTCTACATCTGTGAAAGATTAAGGCTCAGCAAAATGAAAAAGTTATCCTTTTGCCTTCTGGCGATATTCTTGTGCGCGCTGACGACGGCGGCGCAGAAAGTGCCGGTGCAGGAAGTCGTCCTCGACAACGGCATGCGCCTGCTGCTCGTCCCGCGCAAGGGCGACCCGAACGTCGCCGCCGGTTGGGTGGCGCGCGTCGGCTCGGTCAACGAACGCCCCGGCATCACCGGCCTCTCACACCTCTTCGAGCACATGATGTTCAAAGGCACGCACGCCATCGGCACGAAGAACATCGAAGAGAATCTGAAACTCATCAAGGAGATGGACGCCGTGCGCGCCGATCTCCGCCGCGAGGAACAGGCGCTCATCCTGAAAGCCCGCCGCGGCGAAATCAGTGACGCCAAAGACCCCAAGTTTCGCTCCGAACGCCACAAGGAACTCCTCGCCAAGTTCAACGAACTGACCAGGCGCGAGAAGGACTTGATGGTCAAGGACGAATTCGACCGCATCTACACGACGTCGGGCGGCTCCGGCATGAACGCCGGCACGAGCAACGACTTCACCGTCTACTTTATCAACGTCCCGGCCAACAAGCTCGAACTCTGGTTCTGGATGGAATCGGATCGCCTGCGCAATCCCGTCTTCCGCGAGTTCTACTCCGAGCGCGATGTGGTGCATGAAGAACGGCGTCTGCGCACCGACTCGACGCCGACGGGCAAGTTCAACGAACTTTATGATTCGATGTTCTGGCAGTCCAGCCCTTACGGCTGGCCGGTCGTCGGCTGGCCGAGCGACCTCGAAGGCATCACGCGCGAAGAGGCGCTCGACTATTTCGCCGTCAACTACGCGCCCAACAATCTGACGGCCTGCCTTGTCGGCGACATTGATCCGGCGCGCGCCGTGGAACTCGCCAAGCGGTACTTCGGGCGGCTGCCTCGCGGCCCGCGCGAGCCTGAACCCGTGCGCACGAGCGAGATGCCGCAACTCGCAGAGAAACGCATGGTCGCTTATGCCGAGACCGTCCCGCAGGTGCGCGTGCGTTACCACACCGTCGCGGAAGGCCACCCGGATGATTTCGTGCTCGACATTCTGGGCAGCGTCCTCAGCGGCCGCACCGGGCGGCTCTACAAGTCGCTCGTGCTTCAGCAGGCCATCGCCAACAGCGCCTTCGCCAGCCACGACGGGCGCAAGTACGAAGGCTTGTTCGAGTTGAGCAGCGTCGCCAAACCCGGCAAGACGCCGGAAGAAGTTGAGCAGGCGCTCTACAAAGAGATCGAACGGCTGCAAAAAGAGTTGGTTGACGCACGGGAATTGCAGAAGGTGAAGAACCAGTATGCGGCGAATGATTTCCGTGGCTTGCAATCGAATTTCGGGTTGATGGTGCAGCTTCTCCTGCGCGACAACAATCGCGGATGGGAGACGCTCAACACAGACCCCGCGCGTTATCAGGCCGTGACGCCGGAAGACATCCGCCGCGTCGCCAACACCTACTTCAAACCGGAAAACCGCACCATCGCCATCTATCACACCAAGAAGGCGGAGGGCAGCGCGGCCGCGGCGGAAGACCCCGCGCTCGCAGGTCTGACGGATCAGGAGAAACAGCAGATACGCGGGATGCGCGCGATACTTGCGCAGGCGAAGGCCGAGCAACTCAGGATGATGCTCTCGCAGATCGAGCAGCAGGGCGCATCAGCCCCCGCAGACAAACAGAACTTCATCAAGGTGGTCAAGAAGATGCTGGAAGATCGCCTCAAGCAACTCGAAGGAGGTACCAAGTAAACATGAGAAAGCGAAAAATCCTTTCAGCACTCTTCGCCGTCGCGCTCGTCGCGCTCGCGCCCGCCAGCATACTGGCGCAGCAGCCTTCGAACATCCCGGCACACCCGCGCGAGTTAAAATTCACGCCGCTCAGCTACACGCCGCCGAAGCGCGAGCAGTATCGACACGTGCTCTCGAACGGCGTGGTCGCTTACCTCGTCGAAGACCACGACCTGCCTCTGGTCAACGTCTCGACGCTGGTGCGCACCGGATCGTATCTCGACCCGGCGGGCAAAGAGGGTTTGGCCTCGCTCACCGGCGCGCAGATACGCACGGGCGGCACGGCCTCGAAGACCGCCGAAGAGTTTGACGAGGCCGCCGATTTCCTCGCGGCCGGAATCAACAGTTCCATGAGCCTGCTACAGGGCAACGCCGGCCTCAACGTGCTCGCGAAAGACACGGACGCAGGGCTGGCGCTCTACTTCGACATGCTCCGCAATCCGCGCTTTCAGGAAGACCGCATCAAACTCGCCAAGAGCCAGATTATTCAGAGCATGGAACGGCGCAACGACCGCACCGACGCCATCGAGAACCGCGAGTGGTCGCGCCTGATGTACGGCGCGAACCACTTCTCGGCCAAGGAAACGACCAAGGCTTCCATCGAAGGCATCACGCGCGAAGACATGATCGCCTTCCACCAGAAGTATTACCACCCCGGCGGCCTCATCTTCGCCGTCTCCGGCGACTTCAACACGAAAGAGATGCTGGCAAAGCTCGAAGCGGCGATGCGTGGTTGGCCGGTCAGCAAAGAGGCCGTACCCGACGTGCCGAAAACGCCGTATGCGACCAACACAGGCGTCTTCACAGTGCATAAGGCGGACGTGAATCAGGGGCGCGTGAGCATCGGCCATATCGGCGCGATGCGCGACAACCCGGACTCTTACGCCATCTCGATCATGAACGACATCCTCGGCGGCGGCGGCTTCACCTCGCGCATCACTTCGCGCGTCCGCTCAGACGAGGGGCTGGCTTACAGCGCGGGTTCGAGTTTCAGCTTCGGCGTTTACAATCCCGGCCTCTTTCGCGTCGCCTTCCAGTCGAAGAACCTGACGACCTCGCAGGCCATAGACATCATCATGGAAGAGATCAACCGCCTGCGCACCACGAAAGTCTCGGCCGAAGAGTTGGAGACGGCGAAGAACTCTGCCATCGAAGTCTTCCCGCGCACCTTCGCAACGGCGGCGCAGGTCGCAGGGACGTTCGCACAGGACGAGTTCACCAAGCGTCCGGCCGACTACTGGGCAACTTATCGCGCGCGCATCGCGGCCGTCACGGCGGAAGACGTGCAGCGCGTCGCACAGAAGTACCTGCAACCGGATAAACTGGTCGTGCTCGTCGTCGGCAACATCGACGAGATCACGAAGGGCAACCCCGACCGCCCGCAACACTCGCTCGCCAAGATTGCGCGCGACGGGCAGATTCGGCGCATCCCCCTGCCCGATCCGCTGACGATGGTCTATCCGGCCACACCGTAAATCGAGCGTTTGCGGTCGAAACAAAAAGTGGCGGCACGCCGAAGAGCACGAGTCTCCGGCGTGCCGCCACTTTTTTGTGCGCTCCGCTTAATGCGCCTTTTTACCTTCGAGTCTGATCCGGCGATTACTCTCCGAGAGGAAATTTTCACTGAAGGCCAGTTCGCCATCGCGCACGAGGCGGCGACCGCCTGCAATCACGTCCCTGATCTCAAGCGTGTCTTTGCAGAGGACGAGCAGGTCTGCGTCGCGGCCGACTTCGAGGCGGCCTTTGTGTTCGAGTTTGAGGACGGCGGCCGTGTTGGCAGTGACGTGAGAGAGCGTCTGTTCGAGCGGAAAGCCGTGTTCGAGGATGCAACTGCGAATTTGCGCGAAGAGTGTGCGCGGGCTGTTGATGGAGGCGTCGGAAGAGACGGTGAGGCGGGCGGGGTCGCCGCCGTGATCTAGATAGAAGCGCAGCCAGACGTGCAAGTCCTCGGCCACCGTGTCGAGGTCAACGTATGAGCCGCGCGCGGCGAGTTCGACGGCCTCGCGCATCAAACGCTCGCTGCGCTCGACGTGCGTCGGGTAGATGAGCGACGGCGCGATCTCGTAGTCGTCAATCAGTGTGCGCAGCAGTTTGAGGCGCGCCGCACCTTCCCCCACGTGGACGTGCGTGATGCCGCACTTGCGCGCGAGCAGACCGCCGACATAAGCGTCTTTGACGACTTTGGCGAGTTCGGGCGCGTCGTGTGTGGTGGTGCGCTCGTCGGCGATGGCAACCTCGCCCGCGCCGATCACTTCCGCGACGAGGATGATGTCTTCGCGTATGCTCCCCGTGAGCGTGGTCGGAGGGATGCCGTAGCCGCCGGTGAGGACGTAGGCCGTGAGGCTCTCTTCATTCAAGCCCTTGGCCTTCGCGAGCAGGCCGGTCATCGTCTTGGTCGTCGTGTCGAGACCGAGACAGCCGACGACCGTGGTGATACCGGCGAGGGCGAGTTCGCTCGCGTAGACTTCGGGCGTCTGCGTGCTGAAACCTCGCTCGCCGCTTCCGCCGAGCAGGTGCTGGTGCGGATCGATGAGGCCGGGCGTGACGAGGCAATCGCGCGCGTCAACCACGTCGAGTTCGAGCGCGAGCGCATCGAGGGCGCGGCGGTCAACCTCGCCGATGCGCCCGATGCGACGGTCGAGAACGAGCACGTCGCGCCGGCCGAGCGCGGTCGGCGCGTAGACTTCACCATTCTCGATGAGCGTCAGCACATGCGTCTCTCTCAGACCGTCGCCACGCTCCGTTGCGGCGCGATCTCGCCGATGCTCGTCGCCGGGACTGCGCCGTGGCGTGCGAGCACTTCGAGGACGGGTTCGAGCTTATCGTAGAAGACGACGATCACGTCGCCCCCCTTCATCCCGCGCAGTTCTTCCGAGAAGGCATGGATTTCATCGAGCACCGTCAGGCATTCGCGTTCGGGCGATTCCGCGTTGACGGTGCGGCAGAGCAAGCCCGCCACCTCGCCTTTGCGCCGCCCGCGCAGGTCTTTGTCTTCCTTGATGATGATGCGATGGAAACCGCGCGCGGCCACGCGCCCCGATTCTTCAATCAGGCGGTCGTCCCTGTCGCCGGGGACGCCGAGAATGGCCGTCACGCGCCGCCCGTGCCAGAGCGCGGTCATGCGTGCGACGGCATCGAAGGCATCGGGGTTGTGGCCGTAGTCAACCATCACGTAGCCCGCGCCCACCTGATAGAGATTCGCGCGCCCCGGATTATGCTCGTCGTTGCGGAAAGTCTTGAGCGCGGCGGCAATGTTCTCGCGCGTCACGCCGTGCGCGCGGCAGGCGGCGACGGCCGCGAGGACGTTCGACACCTGAAAACGCGCCGTCCCGCCCATCGTCACGGGAATATCCGAGACGGCGGCCACTTCGTACTCGTCGCGCCCGACGGCCTCAATGATGCGGCCGTTGCGCACGAAGAACGCGCCGCCGCCGATGTCCAGATATTTGCGTATCAACAGGTGGTTGTCGCTCAGCGAAAAATAGATGAACTGTTTATCCGTGCGGCGCACGCGCGGATTCTCTATGAGCCGCACGCATTGTTCGTCGTCCGCATTGAGGATGAGCGTGCCGCCTTTGCGCACGCGCTCGGCGATGAGCGACTTGATATGAACCAAATCTTCGATGCCGCGGATGCCGTCCTGCCCGATGTGATCCTCGCGGATGTTGGTGATGACGGAGATGTCCGACCAGGCGTAGCCAAGACCGCGCCGCGTGATTCCGCCGCTCGCCGTCTCCAGCACGGCCAGTTCCACGGTCGGGTCTGAAAGCACGACGCGCGCCGAGTGCGGCCCGGTCGTGTCGCCGCGCGCGACGAGTTCGCCGCCGATGTGGATGCCGTCGGTGGTCGTCATGCCGACCGACCAGTGCATCTCCTCCAGGATGTGGCCGATCATGCGCGTAACGGTGGTTTTGCCGTTCGTGCCCGTGATCGAGATGATGGGGATGCGCGCCGGCGCGTCGCGCGGGTAGAGCATGTCGATGATCGCGCCGCCCACGTCGCGCGGCTGTCCTTGGGTCGGCGCGGTGTGCATGCGCAGTCCGGGCGCGGCATTGGCTTCGATGAAACCGTTCCCGGCCTGGAGCGGTTCGGCGATGTCCGAGGCAACGAGGTCGAGGCCGCAGATGTCCAGACCGACGACGCGCGCGGCGCGTTCGCAGAGCCGCCGCACTTCCGTGTGAACGATGTCGGTCACGTCAACGGCCGTGCCGCCCGTCGAGAGGTTTCCCGTCTCGCGCAGGAAGACGCGCTCGCCCGCCGCCGGCACCTGCTCGAAATTCAGCCCGTGTTTGCGCAGGCAGGCGAGCATCACCTCGTCAACTTTGATCTTCGTCAGCACGTTGTCGTGCCCCTCGCCGCGGCGCGGGTCGAGATTGGTGATCTCGATCAACTCGGCGAGCGTGTGCGTGCCGTCGCCGACGACGTGGCAAGGTATGCGTTCGCTGGCGGCGACGAGTTTCCCGCCGACGACAAGCACGCGGTAATCGCGCCCCGCATACATCTCTTCGACGAGCACGTCGTGCCCGTATTGCTGCGCGATCCGAAAGGCTTCGAGCACTTCAATCTCGGTGGTGAGATTAAGCGAGACGCCTTTGCCCTGATGACCGTCCAAAGGTTTGACGACGACCGCGCCGCCGATTTCCGACAGCGCGGCGATGGCTTCGTCGGCCGTCTCCACTACCACTCCGCGCGGCACGGGGAGGTCGGCCTGTTCGAGGATGGACTTGGTCAGTTCCTTGTCGCCCGCGATCTCTACGGCGATGCCGCCGGTCTCGCTCGTCATCGCGGCCTGTATGAAGCGGCGGTTCTTGCCGTAGCCGAGTTGGACGAGGCTGTCGTTGTTGACGCGAAACCAGGGGATGTCGCGGCGGCGCGCGGCCTCGACGATGGCGCGCGTGCTCGGCCCTAGTTCGGTGCGCGCGATGAGGCGGCGCGCTTCCTCAAGTTTCTCTTCGAGCGGGTAAGGATCGTTTTTGACGAGTGCATCGACGAGTTCGACGGCCACTCTTAACAGGTAGCGCATCCCGCGCTCGGCCTTGTAGGCGACGATGACGTTGTAGCAACCCGGCTCATCCGCGTAGAGCGTCTTGCCGTAGTAGACGGGCACGCCCGCCGCGCCGGAGAGTTCGAGCGCGACGTGCTCGACGATGTGGCCGAAGTACGTGCCCGTCTCCAAACGCTCGATGAAGCCGCCCGCGTGGCCTTTGCTACAGTGATGCTCGGCGAGTCCGGGCAGGGCGGCGCAGAGACGTTCGTTGAAGCCCGCCACGTCGCGGCTCTCCGTCTCGGCCAGTTCCTCCAGGTAGAGTTTCATCACCAGCACGGGCTTGTGGTTGTAGATGTTCGGCCCGGCCAGCGTCCTGATTTTGTCAACCCTCATGTTCGTTACTCCTTGTATCCCCTCGTCACACGCACGCGCGCGTCAATCGTTGTTCGCGGCGGCGTAATAACTTTTCCTCGAACACTTCTTCGTGCTCTTCTTCTTCGCGCTCCGGTCGCCCCTTTTCTTCGAGCCGTTCTTAGCAGCCGCAGGCATTTTCGGTTTCGCCACGTGGCGAACGCGCGTCGTCTTGTTCTCCGTCTGCGCGTGCGCCTCTATGATCGGCTGGCGCTCGCTCAGGCTGAAACGATGACCGGCGGGCAGGACGTGAAGCTTGATGTTGTAGAGCGCCAGCCCTTCATCCCGTTTGAGATCGGGGACGTTCGTGTAAGTCAGCGCGCCCGCGTCGATCACCGTCACCGCGCCTTCGCCGATCACCTCAAACGTGCCGTCCTGCACGACGAGCGCGGTGTTCTCGTCAATGCCGATGCCGAGATCGTGCGGATACTGGGCGACGGCCGAGATGAGACGACCGTGACGGCCGCGCTGCGAGAAATGCGTGTCGATCATGCCGCCGAGCAGAAACTCCACGCCCGGCCCCAGTTGCAAATTTTCGAGGCGCGGGTTCTCTTCCCCGCTGCCGCTCACGAACATCGAGTTCGACATCATGGCCGCGCCCGCGCTCGTGCCGCCGATGACAACGCCCCGCTCGTACAACTGGTGGAGCAGCAAATCCATCTCGCTGCCGCCGATGAGCGAAGTGACGTGCAGTTGATCGCCGCCGGTGAAGAAGACGCCTGTGGCCTGTTCGAGCGCGGCCAGCAATTTCTTGTCCGAGGCGTCGCTGCGCGCCGACACATCAACGATGCGGACGCTCTTCGCGCCGAGTCGGCGGAAGACTTTCTGGTACTCGCCGCCGAGTTCTTCCGGTTCATCCGTCGCGACCGTCATCACGACGAGACGCGCCTTGTCTCCGCCCGCAAGCCGGACGAATTCCGCGAGAATCGTGCAGTCGCCCTCTTTATCCTCGCCGCCGCCGATGACGAACAGCAGCCCCTTCGGATGCGCCAGCTTCATCAAACACCTCGGTCGCCATTAGAGTTTCAAGAGCGTTAAAAAGAAGGGTGTGCTCCGCTATACGGCAGAACATCACCCTTCAATCCGCCCCTTGCTCGTTCCGCGGTCGCGCCGGAAGCCGAAGGCCCGATGCGCCGCCAGTTCCCAACGGACGCGAGACGCGCCGGCCGAGAAAGTTTCCCCGTCGAATAATTCAAACGCGCCGACTTGCTGCCCGCGCATGGAGTTTGAGACAAGCTCGACGCCACCCGGTCAGAAGGGGAGACCTTTCGCCGGAAACAATCCCAACAGATTATTCAACAGGGAACGTGCGAGATTATAAGAAGGCGACGCGCGTGAGTCTGTACGATGCCGAACAGATTTTTATGCGCCCGCGCGTCATTTGTTTGACGATTTCGTCTCAGGCTTTTTCCGGCAGCCACACGTCAACGGCGAGGGCTTCCGCATAATGGACGAGCGGCTTGCCCTTGAGCGTGGGCAGGTAATCGGACTCGGCGATGTCCGAGTCGTACGAACGAAGCGCGGCCTGTCTGAGCGGCCACGGGGGATGGTGTATGCGCGCGCGGTAGATGCTCTCGCCGGAGGCGGAATAGAGGCAGTAACGCTCGGTGAGGAAAAATTCCAGTGTGCCCGCTTCGGCTTCGGGCAGTTCTTTGCCGATCTCCCACGTCGCATCGAACGCCCCGCCGCGTTTGGCATCGGTGCGACGCAAGTGGTAGTGGACGCGGTCGCCTTCCTGCCGGAGATCGATGTCGGCGTTGAAGTAGGGTAGGAAGTAGAAGGTGCGCGCGCCGAAGACGGTCATGGAACTGTTGGTGTTGAGCGAGAAGAACCAGACGCCGGGCACGCCGCGATAGAGCACGTAGGTGCGCACGTTCAACTCGTGGAAGTCGCTCAGGTAAGGCACGGGCGGCGTGAAACTGAGCCGCACGTCCCACATCGTGAACGGCGTGATGCCGACCCACGCCTCGCCGTCGAAGGTGTCAATCTCCAGTTGCGGCGGGATGAGCGGGCGCAGGCGTTCGGCCGAGATCGGCCAGTGCATGAAGAGCAGCTTGCCCCAGTGGTGCTCCATCAGCGGCAACTCGGCGGGACGCTGCCGGATGGTCTCGCGGTCAATGCCGTCGTCAATCACTTTCTTGCGCCCGACGGCGCGCGTCGTGCCCGAAGTTTTACTGAGCACGATCTCAGTGCCCGCGCTCTCGCCCCCTGCGCCTTTACTGTCCGCGTTTTTGCTATTCGCACCCTTTTGCGCCGCGCCCGCCTTGCGGCCGGCACTCTTTTTGCCCGCCTTTTTCTTTGCGCCGGCGGCCTGCTTGCCGTCGCCGTTTGCTCGCTCGTCGTCTTTATCTGTGGTCATCGATTCCCCCGCCCGGCCCCGGTCGCCCGGCTGTTGCTAACAGCTTCTTCCTGCGTCGATTACAGCCCATCTTAATTGAATCCAAAACGAACCTCCACATATTTCCTTGACCTGCGGCCGTAGCTTGGGTAGGATGCCACGCCTTTGTTAGTGTCCTCGCTTTTCAACCATCTCTGGCCGAAGGCGGGTTTTCCCTAACCTTCTTCAACATCAGTAGGAGAATTTCCATGCGTCGCACCCCTGCTTTTTCACTCTTACGAACTTCAGCCGCCCTGTTAGTTCTATCCATCCTTACCATCGCTACAGCCATCACCGCCTCTACCGCCCCCATCTTCGAACCCGAAATGGGCGAGTTCATCACGGTTTACGCCGACGATTGCGTCACCCCGAAAACCGTCTTCGACCCCGGTGAAGTCGTCTGTGTGCAGGCGGGTAACTTCCCGGTGGCGTCCGACTGGGGCTACCGCTATCGCCGCTTCTCGTGGGTCGCACCTACTCGCGAAATCATGGATCAGACAAATATCAAGGCCGACCCCCAGTATGATCGTTTCGTGATCCCCAGCAGCGGGAGCACCGGGACGTGGAATGTGACGACCCTCGACGTTGACGCCGGGCGCAGGGCTACTGCGAAGTTCGTCGTGCGTTACCCGTTCAGAGTGACCACCGATCTTTCGATCTACAAGGACGGGCCGGGGACGGTCTACGGCGGCCAGACCGTCGAGTTCGCGCTGACAGTGTCTAACCCCGGGCCGGATCGCGCCGACGGGATCGAGTTCACCACCGAGGTGCCGTCCAACATGGTCTTTCTCGCCCTCAAGCAGGCGTCGGGGCCGTTCTTCGAATGCAGGACGCCCGTGCGCGGCGGAACCGGCACAATCTATTGCAGCACGAAAAGCATGGCGCTTGACGAGTCGGCCAGACTCTACGCCTATTATCAGGTGAACCCGGACGCCCGTATCGGGACGATCTGTAGCGCTTCGACGCAAGTCATGAGCTACACGGACGAGTTGCGTAAAGAGGATAACTATACGGTCACTGAAACCGAGATCGGCATCGAAAACCCGGAGGAATTGCCGGAGCCGCCGCCCGAGGACGGTGAATAACACCCTCTAGATGGATCGACGATGGCGGCGAGAAACGTGAGTCTCTCGCCGCCATTGCCTTTCTACCTCGCTTTCACCGTCAGGCCGCTAACGGCTTTCGAGTTCGCGCAGCGCTGCCGCGAGAGTTTGCCCGCCGCCGAGCACCGGCTTGAACAGATCGCCCTTGCGCGCCAGACGCCCAAGGATGTTCTTGATGTTGAAATCCTGCGGTTGAATCTTTTTGCGCCCCACCTCTTCCCAGGTGAGCGGCGCGGAGACGGACGCGCCCGGCCGCGGGCGTACCGAGTAAGGCGCGACGACGGACTTGCCACGCGCGTTCTGCATGTGGTCTATGTAGATGCGCGCGCGTTTGCGTTTCTTCAGAGAGCGTTCGACGGTGGCGACCTCCGGGTTTTCGCCGACGACGCGCCCGGCCACGAGTTCCGCGAAGCGCGCCGCCTGCGCGTAGTCGTGTCCGGCCGCGACAGGGACGTAGAGGTGCAGCCCGCGCGAGCCGGAAGTCTTCACATACGACTCCAGCCCCAAGCCTTTCAGAATTTCCCGCGTACTCAGAGCCACGTCGCAGACGACTGTGAAATCCACGTTTTCGGGGTCGAGATCGAACACGACCCAGTCGGGGCTATCCAGATGCTCCACGCGCGAATGCCACGGGTGCCGCTCTATCGCGCCGAGGTTCGCCATGTAAACGAGCGTCGCCCGCGAGCCGCCGACGATGTAATCAACCTCGCGTCCTTCCTCGACATCAATCGCGGCGGTTTTAACGAACTCCGGCGCTTCGTTCACATCGTGCTGGTGAAACGAGTTGCCGCGGATGCCGGCCGGGTAACGCTTCATGATCAGCGGGCGGCCTTCCAGATAGGGCGACAGGTGCGGGGCGATCTCGTAGTAGTACCTGACGAGGTCGCCCTTCGTGTAGCCTTCGTCAGGCCAGTAAACTTTGTCCAGGTTCGTGAGTGCAACGACCGAGCCGTCGATCTCTGTGTTGACGTTGCCGCTCAGTTTCTTCCGCGCGAAAACTTTTTGTGCCGGGAGGGTCTCGACGTTTTCCGGCGGCGCGATGCGCCTGACGGCCTTGTGTTCGGCCGCCGCCGCAACGCGCTTGGCTTTCTTCCCGCCACGCTCCCGCAGCCACTCTCGCCCCCGCTCGTCGTCCGGCTGGCGCAGTTGCAGTTCCCAACCCTGTTCGGCAAATTCGTCGCCGCTCTTGATGAGCAGCCACTGCCCTTTCCAATGCCCCATCCGCACGAGGCTGAATTCGCCGCGCAGCTTTTCGCCCCGCAAGCGAAACTTCAAACGCCCCGCCTCATATTGTTCGAGCGCGCTTCGCTCGCCGACGAGTTCATACGTGCCCCCGTCCCACTTCATGTGCTCGCCCGCGCCGTAGTTCCCTTCCGGGATGTGCCCTTCAAACTTCAAATACTCGACGGGGTGGTCTTCGGTCGGCACGGCCAGACGCTTCTCCGCCGGGTCGAGCGACGGGCCGCGCGGGATCGACCAAGACTTGAGCACGCCGTCGATCTCCAGTCGAAAGTCGAAATGCAACTTCTCCGCGTGATGCTCCTGCACGACGAACCGGCGCAGATTTCGCTTCGACACCTTACCCTTCGGCTCAGGCGTCCGCCGGAAGTCACGCTTCCGTTGATAAACTTCCAGCCCCATAGTTTTTCACCCGTTCAG
>DASVPS010000157.1:0-7756 GCA_036389555.1 Pyrinomonadaceae bacterium | reverse complement strand
CTTTTAATCAGCCGATAGAGGAGAAGAGTTTTAACGTGGAAGCAAACTAGATTTTCTCGCAAGGGAAAGAGAGTTTGCTCCGATGGGTTAGTGCGAAATGGCCGACAGAGGAAAAATCCTCTGCCGGCCATTTTCTGATTCGTCTGCTGAGCACGGAAGCCAGACCGCGTGAAATCTACTTCGACGGATTTTGCCAGACCGTCCCGTCCTCATATTCGACGCGATAGATAACGACTTGCTCGGAGAGTTTCTTGCCCGGTTCCTTGCCGACGTTCTTGACGTTGACGATGTAAGTCGGAGGGCTGGAGGTGCGCCCGACCATGCCGTTATTTTGGCCGGGGCGAATCTTAACTTTGTTTGAATAGCGGTGACGACCGACTTCCTGTTGCGTTTCCGGGTCGGTGAAGATATATCCCCAATCAACCGCCCGGATCGTTTTCGTCCCCGTGTTTCTGAGCTTCACCTGATAGACGTAGGTCGCCGTCGGTGTCGAGGGAAGGGCTTCGCCTTTTTTCCGGCGCGGAGGAGGAGGCTCGCGCGATTCCGATCCTCTGGCTCTGATCGCGTTGCGAATGTCGTTGTCCCGTTGCGCGCGCAGAGCCTCGTTGAATTCCGCGTTGGCGCTGAACGGGTCGGCATCGAGTAACGAATTGTGAACAATCGGACGCCAGTTTTTTTGCACCACGACGATATCCGGGGGATCGGAGACGGCCGGCGAAGTTTGTGCGGAAGCCACTACTACTGCGCCGAGTAGAACCGCACAAAGCACCAAACTCACATTCTTCATCTTGTACCTCCTGCCTGAGTTGAAGCCGGACTACGGAGAGGATTGCATTATAGCTCCTACTTGATCCCCATAAGCAAGCTCGCGTCAGACGAGCATCCAATGCGCTGCTCAGGCGACCGCCGCGCCCGCGTCGAGATTGACTTTAAGAGTCGCACGGTTGAAGGCAAACCTCTCCACCGCACGCGCTCTCAGAGGTGAGACACGAAAACTCAAGCGCAACTCTTATGCCGGAATGCCGTGTGACATTTATCTCGCCGGGAACGGTGAAGTTGCACTATAAGGCGGGCAAAGAAGGCGAGCATATCCAAAATTCAGGACTTTTCCGATCCAGAAAGTGGGATTCGATGATAAAGTCTGCCTCCTTACACAAGCGGGCAAATTCGATTCAATCGCGGAACCTGTCGAGGCGTGATCTATCGCCCGCTGCGCCCGAACTTCTTCCGCTCACGGTCTACTTGCTAACCCACACAGAAATTCTCGGTTGCTCCCGGCCGATGGCCGAGATGCGCCGATACAACAAAATTGGAGGTGCTCCGAATGAAGCGTCTAAGGTGTTTCCCGGCTCTCGTCTGCGGTCTGCTGTTGTCAACGCTCGCCTACGTCGCCGCACCCGTCTCCAAGCCCGGCGGGCGCGAGGCCGAAGCATTCGACCCCGGTTGCGCGAAGCTCCCGTTTGAAGCGATCAAGATGAAGCGGCCGATTGACAGCACGTGCCCGCGCGGCGGCAGCGCGGCCGCCACCGACCCCACCGGCGCGCACGCCTTGGAGAACGAGGCGAAAAACAACTTCTGCGTTACCGGCAACCCCGTGCCCGTGACTTATAACGCCTTCGTCGCTTTGCAAACCGCCGTCAACAACATGCCCGACCTGCCGTGGGGCGAGGGCAACCGCCTGCCGCCGGATCGTTCCAAACTGCGCGGCCTGAAGATCAAAGACAGCGGTCGCAACCTGACGCTCGGCGAAGGCACGAAGGTCGTCTTCGTCGGCTACGTGATGGACGCCAAACACGACGACACGGCGAAGGGCGAGGACGTGAATTGCAAGATACCTGGGAACGAGTCAAACGACATACACATCTCGTTGCGGACTGTGCCGGGCACGCAGGCCGCCGCGCCGAAGGGGCAGCCCGACCTGCGCTGTAATTCGATCACGGCCGAGATCAGCCCGCACTATCGCCCCGACATCTGGGACAAGTTCGACAGCGCGCCTTATCGCCCGGTCTTCCAGAAGTATCCGGTGCGTATCACGGGCACGCTGCTCTTCGACGCGGCGCACCGCCCTTGCGCGAAGGGCATCCCGTCCGCCGGCAACCCCGTGCGTATCTCCGTCTGGGAGATTCATCCCGTCTACGCCATAGACGTCTGCAAGTACCCGACGCTCACGCGCTGCAAAGTGGGCGACAACACCGCCTGGACTCCGTTCGACAAGTACCAGATCGGAAGTTGATACGCGGTCGGGCGCGGCTCGCGCGGGCGGTGGCCGCATCGTGCGTGAGCGAGTAAGGGCGGCGATCTATGAGGGTCGCGGCGTGTGCTAGAATTCCTTCGCCCGACTCAACCGATGCACCGTCATTTGAAGTTGTTCTCGTCCGATGCAGACCACCACGCCCGTCGCCAGTCGTCTATCGCTGTCACCGCTCGGCGCGGGCGACCTCATTGACCGCACCCTCCGGCTCTATCGCCGCCATTTCCTGACGCTCATCCGCGCGGCCGCGCCGCCGGTCATCGCGTCGGCCATCGGCTCCGTGCTGTGGACGGTGAGCACGCACGCCATCCCGGCAACCCAGAGCGGCGCGCGGCTCGCGCTCTATGTCGGCATGGCCGTGGTCGGGTGGCTGCTGCTGATGACGGGGAGTTTCTTTCTCCTGCTCGTGATGGGCGGCGCGTCGCGCAATCTCGTGATGCACCTGCTCTGGGACGAACCCGTCGCGGCGCGCACGATCTATCGCAGCGTGCGCGCGCGTTTTTGGGGTCTCGTCGTGGCGCTCTTGCTCATCGGCCTCTTCGCTTTGATAGTGGGCGGCATCATCTTTCTGGTGTGGTCGTTTACGGTCTTGATGGCGGTGGGCGGCGCGCTGTTGCTTGGCGGCGGCGCGACGTGGTTCGGCGGCATAGTCGGCATCCTGCTCTTCGTCCTCGTCACGGCGGGCGCGCTCTTGCTCTTCTTCTTCATCGTCGGGCGCGTGGCCTACGTGCCGCAGGTGATGCTCGTCGAAGGGCGCAGCCTGTGGGATGCCATCGGCCGCAGCCTGTCGCTCGCGCGCGGCAACGTCCGCCGCCTGACGGCGATGTTCCTCTTCACCACTTTCGCCACCTATTCGGCCTTGATGCTTTTCATCATCCCGCTCGGATGGTACGGCTATCTGCAAGGCATCAACCCGCTCGCGCTCAACGAAGCGGAGTGGCCGGTCTGGTATGCCGTCGGTTATCAGGTCTTGACGCAGGCGAGTTCGATCTTGCTCGCGCCCGTGTGGATGCTCGGCCTCTCGCTCCTCTATGTGGATGAGCGCGTGCGCCACGAAGGCTACGACATCGAACTCATGGCCGCGCAACGACTGGGCGAGATGCCGCTGCTGCCCGGCGGCGGACTCGCGCCGCTCGCGCCCGCCATCTCCGCGACTCCAACCCTCCGCGCTCCCACGCCCCAGCAGGCGCTTCCCGCAGAGCAGCATCAACCGACACTTCCCGCGCAGCATCAACAGACGCTTCCCACGCCTTCCGCCGCGCCCGCCGCATCCGAACCCACGGGGAGTAATTCGCAATGACCCGCCGCGCACCGACGACCCGCCGCACGCCGCACGCGAACAACCTCGCGGCGTTACTGCTCGTGTCCATCTGCTGCCTCATTGCCGCGCCGCAACGAGCCGACGCCGCCTCGTTCGCAGATTACCGCGACCGCGTGCTCATGGCGGCCGAGGCGATGGAAGAGTTGCACAACACGTTCGACGCGACGGACGACGTGAACGCGCCCGAGTTCATCGCGCTCGAAAAGAGAATTTTTCAGCACGTGCGCGCCGCGCTCCCCGCGGGTGAAAAAATCGAAGGCGCGGGCAGCGTCTTCGACGTTGACAACCACTGGCTGCACGAAGAGCTAGACCTCTACGCCAAGATCGCTGCGGGCGAACGGGGTGAACGCGACGAACTGCTCCTGCGCGTCGCCGCGCGTCTGCGCGCGCTCGAAGCGCGCCTCGCCGAAGCCGCGAACGCGGCACAGGTCGCGCGCGACAAAGAGGCCGAGAAGGGTCGCCTGAATTCGATCCTTCAGCGCCGCGAGTACAACGAACAGGCCGCCGAAGACACCGCGCTGGCGCGTCTCTGGGAAAGGTTCAAGAAGTGGTTGCGCAGCCTGTTGCCGGAGTCAAGTCCGGTCAGTGCGGACACGGCCAACACGTTCTCCCTCATCGCCCGCCTCTTCGTCTTCGCGCTGACGGCCGCCGTCATCATCTACGTGCTCTGGAGATACGGCGCGCAACTCCTGCCGCGCAATCGTGCCGCGAAGAAGAGCGGGAGCGCGGCGCGCGTAGTGCTCGGCGAACGCCTCGCGCCCGGCCAGACATCCACCGACTTGATCGAGCAGGCCGAAGCGCTCGCACGCGCGGGCGACCTGCGCGGCGCGATCCGCAAAGCCTACATCGCCGTTCTCTTTGAACTCGGCGAACGCCGCATCCTCCGCCTCGCCGCGCACAAAACTAACCGCGACTACCTGTCCGCCCTCCGGCGCGAGCGCGCCGCGCTCTACGGCGACATGCAGCCGCTCACACACAACTACGAACGTCACTGGTACGGCTTCGCCCCCGCGACCGACGCCGACTGGCACGATTTCCGAACCCGTTGCCGACAGTTAACACAGTCATGAGTGATGAGTGATGAGTGATGAGTGATGAGTTAAAAACTCTTCTCACTCATTACTCATCACTCATCACTCATTACTCATCACTCATCACTCATTACTCATCACTTAAGAGATGCGCGGAAGATTCTCACTCATAGTTTTCGTCGGCGGGTTGCTGGTGCTGCTCGTCGCTTTGAACGCGGCGTCGTATGTGCGCGTCGAGCGCGAGGCGGAGTTGGAGTTCCGGCCGGATCGTTCGACGTTGAACGCGGGCGCATCGGGGACGCGCGCGTTGTATGAATTTTTGGAAGAGTCGGGGCAGCGCGTGATGCGCTGGCGCGAACCAACAGCGGCGCTAGGGCGCGGCGCGGGCGCGGCGCGGCCTTCGACGTTCGTCATCGTCGGCCGGACGCGCGTCGAGTTCAAACCGGAGGAAGTACAGAGTTTGTTGGAGTGGGTGGAAGCGGGCGGGCGTCTCGTCATCATAGATCGCACGCCGCACGCCTCGCTCGTCGAGAATGACGTGTGGAGCATTTCCGCCACCGGCATCTCGTTGCCGCAAGGCAACGTGCGCGCCGACGACGCGGAGGCGCTGACGAGCGGCGCGCCTCAACTCGCGCCCGCGCAGCCAACTCTACTCACGCGCGATGTCGCGAGCGTCGCGCCCTCACGCTACGCCAGCCGCCTTCTCGCCGCGCACAAAGTGGAGTATGAAAGCGCAGACGAGCAGACCGAGGGCGCATCCCCGAACGCGCCCGTCGTCGTCGCGCCGGAAGAGCCTGCCGCGCAAGATGAGAACGCACGGGGCGAGGCTGTAGAAGGCGTTCAAAACACGGACGGACAGGCGACAGAGAGTAACAGGAACGCGAGCGAAGACGCGACGGACAGCGGCGCGGGCGCGGATGATGAAGCGTTGAGCGGCGAGGACGAAACGCCGCCTCCCCCTGCGCCGACGAGTGAAACGAAGTCGATTCCTGACGGCGATCCACGCGCCGCCGCATTGCCGTCCGGCGATGCGGCGATGGGTGTTGAAGCTGAAGATTCACAGCCGCCGGTCGCGCCCGTCTTTCACGTGAGCGACGAGCGCGGCGCGCTGCTGTTGGATTTCGCGCGGGGGCGGGGGCGCATCGTCGTCCTCAGCGATCCTTTCATCGTCGCCAACCGCGGGATCAACCGGGCGGACAACCTGCAACTCGCCAGGAACATTGTCGCGGGCAGCGGCGGCGATGGCCTCATCGCCTTCGACGAGTTTCATCAGGGGCGCGGCACGACGCGCAACCAGTTTGCCGCCTACTTCGCGGGCACGCCCGTCCTCGCCATGTGTGCGCAACTGTTTCTGATCGCGGCGGCCGTCGTCTGGACGCGCGGGCGACGCTTCGGCCGACCGCTGCCCGCGCCGCGCGTGGACAGGCGTTCCAAGTTGGAGTTCGTCGCCTCGATGGCCGAACTACAACAACGCGCGCGCGCCTTCGACCTCGCCATCGAAAACGTCTACGGGCGCACGCGCCGCGCGCTGGCGCGCTACGGCGGCTCAGACGTGTCCGCCCCACGCGCCGCTATCGCCGCCGCCGTCGCCGCGCGCTCAGGCCAAAACCGCGACGAGATCGAATCCCTGATGGGCGAGTGTGAAGACGCCATCAACGGCGCGCCCGTCACGCCGCGCCAGTCGCTCGCGCTCGTCGCACGTCTGCGCGAACTCGAACGCGCGCTCGGCATACGCATGCGCGCACGCGAGATCAAACAGGCCGGGGCGAGATGAAACTAAGCCTCGAAGAATTGCGCGGATGCGGTATGGGGGCAAGGGAAGCGGAGCAGGGTTTCAGAGGTTCATCACGGCGGACGAAGAGGGCATCGCTAAGAGGGCACAGGAGAAAGTTGAATGCTTTCCGCCGTGCCTCTTGCGATGCCCTCTGCGTGTCTACTATGGCGGGTTGCTTCTCCCGACACTCAAACGCAATGTGCCGCAGCCATTCGGCTCAGGCTCATTTTACAAGTTCAAAATCAATCCACTGGGTCGCAATCCGGTGTTGCTTGTCGGCGAGCGCGTCCGTGACGATGATTTGCAGGACGTATTCGCCGGGCGACAGTTCCGAGCCGAGTTCCAGACGCCCCGCGGTCTCGATTCGTTCGAGGCTGGTTTGCTGACCGGGGTCTAGCGGCTGCACCTGACCGACGAAGACCTCCTGCCCTTCACGATAGAGCCGCGTCTGAATGGTCAACTGCGGGCGGCGCGTGGCGCGATCCGGCCGCGCGTTGTAGACGATGAGGCCATAGTCCAACATCATCCCGACACGAAAGCGACGCGATGCGGGATTGGCCTGCTCATCTCCGGTCATGACTGTGCCTTTGCCGCCGGCCGCGGCGTTGGTCGTTTTCAGCGGAGACTCAACCGGCGCGGAAGCCACGACCAAGCCCGACAACGCCAGCCGTTTCCGGTTGAGGTTCGGCACTTCGACATACTGGTTGGCCGCCCCGACCCGCTCGGTTGCCGTATCGCGCACGGCGATGCGGAGTTGATACGCGCCCGGTTTTTTGACCGGCACGTTCAGATCGTAGATCATGCCGTGGCTGAGAAAACGCTCGAATGATTCAGGCCGCACGCGGATCGTCTCGATCCGGTTGAGTTGGTCAACCGGCATCCCGCTCTCGCCGAACGTGACGGCCATAATGTCCAGCACAGTTTGATATTGCCCGTCTGGCTGCCGCGTGAAGGTGAGCGTGCGCGGGTCTATGTGCAACATCGAGCGCACGGTGGAGGCGCCGTTCGGCGTGTTGATGAACAGGGAGGTGAGGCGCAGGTTGACGCCGCCGCTGCCGAACGGCGAGGTGAGCGCGGCCATCAATTGCCCGGCGCGCGTGCGCGGTTGCGGGCGCGTAGACGCTTCTTCCGAAACGTTGAGGAAGCCGCTGCGCGTGCGGATGGTCAGGTCAGGACGGTTTTTAACTACGATCTTCAGGCTGTTGAAACGCAGACGCGCCGTGGCCGCGTCAAAGCTGGATTCGTCGGGGCGGTAGCCGATGAGATAGTAGCCGCGCATGTCGTCGAGCGCGCGGCGGACGCCCATATTCAGGTCGTTGTTGTTGATGAGACTGATGCCACCCGTTTCGCGTGCGAGGTATTTCAGGCCGCTCTGCCCC
>DASVPS010000156.1:0-7472 GCA_036389555.1 Pyrinomonadaceae bacterium | reverse complement strand
TTACTCATCACTCATCACCCATCACTCATCACTTAAAAAAAGAGATGAAAAACGGCGTGCGAGTTATCGGGTTGGAGCGGATCGAGATCGAGCGCCTGCGCAATCGCGTGGGGCGTCTGCTGGCGGCTTTGCAGGAGGTGGGCGACGGCGATTCGCTGGCGATGCCGGGCGCGTGGTCGCCGCCGGTTGATTTGTGCGAGACGGCGGATGCGGTGTGCGTCTCGGTGGAGTTGCCGGGCGTCGCCGCCGATTCGATAGAGGTCAGCGTGACGAGCAGTTATCTGCGAATCAGCGGCAAAAAGAGAAGGCGCGTACTCCGCGGCTCGATCTCGCATCTATGTTCAGAGAGAAGTTACGGAAATTTCAATCGCACCGTTCCGCTGCGCTGGCCTGTGCGCGTGCGCGGCGCAACGGCCGAATTAAACGACGGCCTGCTGCGCGTCCGTCTGCCCAAACTCGCAGACCGTCGCGGCGCAGAGTTCAAAGTAAAGATTAAGGAAGTGACAGGTGACGAGTGACAGGTGACAAGTCAGAACGAAATCCGGTTCTTTAACTTGTCACCTGTCACTCGTCACCTGTCACGAAAAATAATATGCCATCAATTACAGACATCGCCGGAGAATTGGACGCGACGGGCGAGGGCGGCGAGCAGCAGTTACAGATTCCTGAGACGCTGCCGGTGCTCCCGCTTCGCGACATCGTTATTTACCCCTTCATGATCGTGCCGCTCTTTGTCTCGCGCGAGAAATCGATCCGCGCCGTTGACGAGGCGCTCGGCGAGAACCGCATGATTTTGCTCGCCTCGCAAAGAGACCTCGACAAGGAAGAACCGACGGGCGACGACCTCTACCGCGTCGGCACGGTCGCCGTCATCATGCGCATGTTGAAACTGCCCGACGGGCGCACGCGCATACTCGTGCAGGGCTTGACGCGCGCCCATCTCGAATCGGTCGAGGAGGGCGGCGAATATTTGCGCGCGAAGTTGAGCGTGATGCAGGAACCGCCCGCGCCGGAGCGTTCGCTCGAAGTCGAAGCGCTGGTGAGAAACGTGCGCGCCTCGATGGAGAAGGCCGCGAACCTCGGCAAGAACATCTCGCCCGAAGTGATGGCGATTGTCGCCAACCTCGACGAGGCCGGGCGACTGGCAGACCTCGCCGCGTCGAATCTCGAACTCAAGGTCGAAGACGCGCAAAGCGTCCTCGACATCGCCGACACGACGGCGCGCCTGCGTCGCGTCAACGAACTCCTGAACAAAGAGATCGAAGTGTTGACCGTCCAGCAGGAGATCAACACGCAGGCGCGCGCCGACATCGACCGTTCGCAGCGCGAGTTCTATTTGCGCCAGCAACTCAAGGCCATTCAGGGCGAACTCGGCGAGGGCAATGAACTCGCCGAAGAGATCGCGCAGTTTCGCGACAAGATCGAAGTGGCGCACATGCCGAAGGCCGCCGAGGACGAGGCGCTGCGCCAACTCAAGAAACTCGAACGCATGCACCCGGATGCGGCCGAGACGGCGACCCTGCGCAACTGGATGGAGATCATGACCGACCTCCCCTGGTCGAAGGCTTCGACGGACAACCTCGATCTCAAAAAAGCCGAAGAGGTGTTGAACGAAGACCACTATGGCCTCGAAAAAATCAAGGAGCGCATCATCGAAGCGCTGGCCGTGCGCAAGTTGAAGGAGAAGCCGAAGGGATCGATCCTGTGTCTCGTCGGCCCGCCGGGCGTGGGGAAGACTTCGCTCGGCCGTTCCATCGCGCGCGCGCTCGACCGCAAGTTCGTGCGCCTGTCTCTCGGCGGTTTGCACGACGAGGCGGAGATACGCGGCCACCGACGCACCTACGTCGGCGCGATGCCCGGACGCATCGTGCAGGCTTTGCAGCAGGCGGCGACCAATAACCCGCTCATCATGCTCGATGAAATTGATAAGGTCGGCGCGGACTTTCGCGGCGACCCTTCGAGCGCGCTCCTGGAAGTGCTCGACCCGGAGCAGAACAACAGTTTCCGCGACAACTACCTCGGCGTCACCTTCGATTTGTCGAACGTGATGTTCATGACGACGGCCAACGTGCTCGACACCATCCAGCCGGCGCTTCGCGACCGTATGGAAGTGATCCGGCTGGCCGGCTACACAGAGGAAGAGAAGTTGGAGATCGCGCGCCGCCACCTGATCCCGAAGCAGTTGGACGAAAACGGCATCGCCTCGCGCCACCTGCGCATCTCGAAGGGCGCGCTCGCCGCAGTCATCCAGCAGTACACGCAGGAGGCCGGACTTCGCCAACTCGAACGCGAGATCGGCGCGATCTGCCGCAAGGTCGCACGCCGCATCGCCGAAGGCCAGAACGACACCGTCCACGTCACGCCGAAGAATTTGCACGAGTTTCTGGGCGTGCCGAAGGTGACGCCCGACGAGGTGTTGAAGAAAGACCAGATCGGCGTGGCGACCGGGCTGGCATGGACGGCGACGGGCGGCGAAGTGCTCTTCATAGAGGCGCTCAGGATGAAGGGGAAGGGCGCGCTCGTCCTGACCGGCCAACTCGGCGACGTGATGAAGGAATCGGCGCAGGCCGCCTACTCCTACGCCAAGTCGCGCGCGCGCGAACTCGGCATCCCCGAAGACGACTTCAACATCTACGACGTACACGTACACATCCCCGAAGGCGCGATCCCGAAAGACGGCCCCTCGGCCGGCATCACGCTGGCGACGGCCATCGTCTCCGTGCTCGCACAGCGCCAGATTCGCAAAGACGTGGCGATGACGGGCGAAATCACCCTGCGCGGAAACGTGCTGCCGGTGGGCGGCGTAAAGGAAAAAGTGCTGGCGGCGCGGCGCGCGCGCGTCACGAAAATCCTGCTGCCGCACCTGAACCAGCGCGACATGGACGAAGTGCCGAAGGAATTGTTCGGCGAGATTCAGTTCATTTTCGTTGACAACGTCCAGCAGGTCTTTCGCGAGGCGTTGAAGGAGAAAGTGACGCCTCCGGCCTCCGGGTCGGCGCGTCCGAAGCCCCTGACGCAACCCGCCCCGCCCTTTTCGCATTAAAATTGTGCGTAAATCGGTAAGCCTGGACGCATGGGGTGGAGGGTTTCAAAACGCTCAAATTGGTTGATCGAAAAACGCAACCTGAGCACCACAAAAAGCGTCTTAATACAACGGAAAAGCGGGGCGGTTTTTTATGGAATAATTAACCGCTTCGCCTTTTTTTTCAATCAGATAGGGTTGACTCCCCAAAAACGGTGTGATAAGTTTCAAGACTGCCGCACGGGCTTCCATCCCGACAGTGAAGCCGTGGTGCGAAACAGCCTTTTCAAGGATTCATAAACCCCTCGTGTTTTATCTAGTGGATGCCGCTTCGCGTGGTCTGACAGAGAAACCCCTGACCGCCTCGTGGATTCGCTTTCAGCCTGAAGTTTAAGGAGACTGACGATTTTGATGAGAACGAGCATCCCCCGCCTGCTTTCCCTGCTGGCAATTTTCACGACGCTGGTTTCTCCGGTGTCAACTGCCTACGCCCAGAGTCTTCCTTCATCCCTGCGCACGACCGCGAGCGACGTTGAACGCGACAACCCGCGCGTGTTGCAGATCATGGAGACGGCCGAACGCCACTACAAGCTGGGCGAACTCAACCTCAAAGACAAGAACGTGGACGCGGCGCGCAGCGAGTTCGACAAGGCGGTTGATTCCGTCCTCGAATCCGGCATGGACGTGCGCTCCAACCCCAAACTGCAAACCTTCTACCTCCAACTCGTAGAGCGCGTCTACCGCATGGAAGTCGCCATGCCGCCCGCGCCGGCGCAGACCGGCAGCGCGCTAACCCCGCAGTTCATCGCCGCCTCGACCAACGCGACGAACGACGTTGCCGCCGTCGCCGTGCAGCAGCCCGGCTTCCTGCGCGAGCAGAAGTTTGAGCCGTCGCCGCTCGACGAGTTGAGCCGTCTGGAACTGACCAACGAAGAGAAGCAGGTGACGACCGAGGACGTCGCCAAACTCGAAGAGGCGAAGAACGCCGTCGACTTCGGTTTCAACTCCAACGCGCTCATCCAACAGTATCTCAACTACTATCAGGGTCGCGGCCGCGCAACGATGGAGACGGGCATGCGCCGCTCAGGTCGTTACATGACGATGGCGCGCAGGATTTTCCGCGAGGAGGGCGTGCCGGAAGACATCGCCTGGCTCGGTCAGGTCGAGAGCGCATGGCGTCCGACCGCATATTCGTGGGCGGCGGCTTCGGGTCTCTGGCAGTTCATTCCCGGCACGGGCGCGCGTTACGGCCTGCGCCAGAACGCCTGGATTGACGAGCGCAACAGTTTCGAGAAAGCGACGCGCGCCTCCGCACGCTACCTGAAGTTCCTCGCCAACCGCTACCGCGGCAACTGGGAACTCGCCATCGGCGCATACAACACGGGCGAAGGCAACATCGACCGCGCCATCTCGCGCGCGGGCGTGGCGGACTTCTGGCGCATCTACCCCTTCATCGCGAAGGAGACGCGCAACTACGTGCCGAACATCCTCGCGACCATCCTGATCGCGAAGAATCCGTCTAAGTACGGCTTCCACAACATCCGGCCGGACGCGCCGCTCGCCTACGACGTGGTCAACGTGCCGACGGCGACGAGCCTCCAATTGATTGCGAGCGCGACGGGCACGAGCGTGGACTTCATCCGCAGCCTCAATCCCGAACTCAGGCGCGACACCACGCCGCGCGGCGAGAGCTACAATTTGCGCGTGCCTCCGGGTCGCGGCAAATCCTTCGTCGCGGTGCTGAAGCGCATCCCCGGCGACCGTCGCGAAACGGCGAGAGTGGTTTCGGTCGCTCCCGGCGAAACTCTCCAGATCGTTGCCAACCGCACCGGCGTGAGCCATTCGCAGTTGCAGATGTGGAACGCGGGCGTTGACCTGAACAACGGAGGCCATGTGGTCGTGCTGTCGGGCGGAGTGCAGAAAGTCAACATGGTGCGACCGCGCGGCAATGTCGGCAGCAGCCTGATCTCCGTGCGCGCGCGCGCCGGTGAGACGCTGGCGCAACTGGCCGCGCGTCAAGGCGTCGCTGCGGACGAAGTGGCGCGTCTGAACGCGCTCTCGCCCGATGCCGCGCTCTCTGCCAATCAGGAAGTCAAAGTCCCTTCGAAGTCGCCTGCGAGCGGTGGCACTCCCGCCGCTCAGCGTCGTCGCAGATAAGCGTCGAAGGATGAAATAAAAAGGGTGAAGGATGAAGTTTCGATTTCATCCTTCACCCTTTTGCTATATCCTCACTCCACCCGGATTCGTTCGTCTCTGAGTTTCGCGTCGCTCACACTTCGCGAGCTTTTAACTTTAAGGTCGGAGCGTCCTCACAACTATGCTCTTCCGTACCCAGTCGGCCGCCGTCTACGGCATCGACGCAGACCTCGTCGACATCGAAGTTGACCTCACGCCCGCGCGAGGCGAGGCCGACACGCCCGCTTCCGTGACCATCGTCGGCCTGCCGGATGCCGCCGTGCGCGAGTCGCGCGAACGCATCCGCGCCGCCATCAACAACAGCGCGTTCTTCTTCCCCTTTCACAAGACGACCATCAACCTCGCGCCCGCGGACGTGCGCAAAGAAGGCGCGAGTTTCGATCTGCCCATCGCGCTCGGCATCCTCGGCGCGAACGGCGACCTCGGCGAGCGCGAGCATCTGACCGACGCGCTCTCGGCCGGCGAACTCTCGCTCGACGGGCGCGTGCGCGCCATCAAAGGCGCGCTCCCCATCGCTATCCGCGCACGCGACGCGGGCATCAAGTTTCTGCTGTTGCCGGAAGAGAACGCGACGGAGGCGGCAGTGGTCGCGGGCGTGGACGTATACCCGGTCGCGGACTTGCGCGCGGCCGTCGAACTCATCGCCGCGCTCCGCCGCCCGGACGCCAAGCGTCCCGCCCCGCTGAAAGTTGACCCCGCGCTGCTGCTCGCGCCCGTGGGGACGAGCGGAGTTGATTTCCGAGAGGTGCGCGGCCAACTGAGCGCGAAGCGCGCGCTCGAAGTGGCGACCGCCGGCGGCCACAACATTTTGCTCATCGGGCCGCCCGGCTCCGGCAAGACGATGCTCGCCAAACGCCTGCCCACCATCCTCCCCCCGCTCGAATTCGAGGCCGCGCTCGAATTGACGAAAATCCACTCGGTTGCCGGATTGACCGGACGCGCCGGCCTCGTCACCGAGAGACCTTTCCGCTCCCCGCACCACACGATCAGCGACGCGGGACTCATCGGCGGCGGGGCTGTGCCGCGCCCCGGCGAGGTGTCGCTCGCGCACCACGGCGTGCTCTTCTTGGATGAGTTGCCGGAGTTTGATCGCAGCGTGCTCGAAGTGCTGCGCCAGCCGCTCGAAGATCAAAAAGTTACCATTAGCCGCGCCGCGATGTCTCTGACGTTCCCCGCCTCGTTCATGCTCGCGGCGGCGATGAACCCTTGCCCCTGTGGATTCTGGAACGACCCGACGCGCGAGTGCCGCTGCACGCCGCTGCAAATTCAACGCTACGTCGGTCGCATCTCCGGCCCGTTGCTCGACCGCATAGACATTCACGTTGACGTGCCCGCCGTGCGCTTCAAAGAGTTGTCGAACGAGAGCGCGCCCGGCGAGAGTTCCGAAGCGATCCGGGCGCGCGTGATCGCGGCGCGCGAGCGGCAACTGGCGCGATTCGCGGGCGAGGGCATCTTCTCGAACGCGCAGATGACGCCCCGCCACCTGCGCCGCTTCTGCCCGTTAGACGCGGAGAGCGAGCGTTTGTTAGAGTCTGCGATGGCGCGTCTGGGCTTGTCAGCGCGCGCCTATGATCGGATACTAAAAGTCAGTCGTACCAACGCAGATTTAGAGGCCGCCGACGAGATTCGCCCCGCGCACGTCGCCGAAGCCGTCGGCTACCGTTCGCTCGACCGGACATACTGGACTTGAGGAACGAATAAACCGCGATTTAAGACAAATTTAGCCTGAGCAGGGCAACGACCGATGAAAAGCCCCGCATCACAAGACGCGGGAAATGTACTCACACGAAGGCGGCCGCGCACGACGGGCTGCGCAACGTGCGGGAACGCGCTTTGGGATGTTAAAGCTAGTCCATCCTTGTTCGTCGGTCTGGAGAGAAAGCAATTGACTGTACTCGCTTCTGCTCACCGAACAATCTTCGGAAACGTGACCGTAACTGAGCCGGAAAAACTACAAACTTCCGACCGTTCGTCGGACTACACCCTCGCGCAGCTTGCTGCGGGCGGAGACCTGGCCGCCTTCGAGGAACTGTACGAACGACATAACCGGCGCGTCTATAGTCTCTGCCTGCGCATGACGCAGAACGTCGCCGAGGCCGAAGACCTCGCTCAGGAAGCCTTCATCCAGTTGTTTCGCAAAATCGGCTCATTTCGCGGCGAGTCGGCCTTCACCACGTGGCTCCATCGCCTGACGGTCAATCAGGTCTTGATGCACTTTCGCAAGAAGGGCGTCAGATTAGAGCAGACTACAGAC
>DASVPS010000155.1:0-10941 GCA_036389555.1 Pyrinomonadaceae bacterium | reverse complement strand
CTCGTCGGCCTCAAAGTGCCGAACGCAGACCCCGTGCATAAGGTCACGATCATCCCGCGCGGCATGGCGCTCGGTCTCACGCAGCAGTTGCCGGAAGGCGACCGCTACAGCGCGACCAAAGAGTACCTGCTCGGCCAGATTGCGATCATGATGGGCGGACGGCTGGCGGAAGAGATTTTCCTGAACGACATCACGACGGGCGCGTCGAACGACATCGAGCGCGCGACGGAACTCGCCCGCGCGATGGTCTGCGAATACGGCATGTCCGATCTCGGCCCGCTCACCTTCGGCAAGAAAGAGGAGCAGATTTTCCTCGGTCGCGAGATTTCGCAGCACCGCGACTTCTCGGAAGACACGGCGATCAAGATCGATCAGGAAGTAAGGAAGATCATCAACGATCAATATGAGCGCGCGCGCAACATCATCACAGAGAACCGCGAGACCATGATCCGCCTCTCGGAGACGTTGCTCGAACGCGAATCGCTCGACGGTGTGCAGATTCGCCGCATCGTGGCCGGACTGCCGCTCGACGAAGATCAGCCGCCCGCGTCGAAAGACGACGGGGAGCGCCCGCAACTGAAAGAGCCTTCGACGACACCGCTCAAGCCGATCCTGCCGCCCATTACCGGCCCGGCCACGGCGTAGACGAGGCGAAAGTAAAGACCGATAAGGGGAAGGGGATTAAACCTCTTCCCCTTTCGCTTTAGCGCCTTCCGCTTTCGCTTCGGGCAAGCCGGTTATGGTTCGCACTTTGAGACGCCGCGCGCATCGCCGTAAACTTTCCCGATGACACGACTCCGTGAATGGAAACTCGCACGCCGCACGCTGGCCTTCGGCGGGCGCACGCTCGTCATGGGCGTCTTGAACGTGACGCCCGACAGCTTCAGCGACGGCGGTCGTTTCTTCGATCTCGAACGCGCCTCGGCGCACGCCGCGGAGATGCTCGCCGACGGCGCAGACATCATAGACATCGGCGGCGAATCAACCCGGCCGGGCGGAGCCGGCGTCTCTACGGAAGAAGAGGTGCGGCGTATCGTGCCCGTCGTCGAACGCCTACGCGCGCAATTGCCGGACGCGCTCATCTCCGTCGACACGACGAAAGCGGAGGTGGCGCGCCGCGCGCTCGACGCAGGGGCTGAGATCGTCAACGACATCTCCGCGCTCCGTTTCGACGAGCGCGTCGCCGACGAGGCCGCGCGCGCGGGCGCGGGACTCGTGCTCATGCATTCGCGCGGCACACCCGCAACGCTCCACACGCTCGCGCCCGTCGCGGACATCTTGCCGGAAGTGACCGAGAGCCTGCGCCGGAGCATCGCCGTAGCCGTTGGGCGCGGCGTCCTCAGCGCGCAGATTGCGCTTGACCCCGGCATCGGCTTCGGCAAGAGCCAGCAGCAGAACCTCGAATTGCTCGCCCGACTCGACGCGCTGGCCGCAGAGTTCGCAGACTTTCCGCTGCTCGTCGGCACGTCGCGCAAGTCCTTCATCGGGCGGCTGCTCAATGATGCGCCCCCCGAACAACGCCTGCACGGCACGATGGCCTCCGTGACGGCTGCCATACTCGGCGGCGCACACATCGTCCGCGTCCACGACGTGCGCGCCGCCGTCGAAACCGCACGCATCGCAGACGCGATAAAATCAGTGACAGGTGACAAGTGACAGGTGACAAGATTAAGACGAGTTCTTGTTTTATCTTGTCACCTGTCACCTGTCACTTGTCACTATTCTCTGTTTATCGTATCGTGCGGCGTTCGCGTTTGGCGTGTGGGGAGAGAGGGGAAGTGTCGAAAATGAGGTTTGCGAAAAGAGCGGGGCGCGGGGCGTGTCTGTTGGTTTTGTTGCTGTGCGCGTCGGGTTTCACGGAATGCTACAAGCCTGTGACGAAGAGCGGGCTGCCGACGCATGTCCGCACGGTGGCCGTGCCGCCCTTTCAGAATCAGGCGTTGCGCTACAAGATCGAGTCGCGTTTTACGGAGGCCGTCGCGAACGAGATCATCCGGCGCGGCCACGGCCTGCGCGTGCAGAGCGAGCCGGAGGGCGCGGACGCAGTGGTTGACGGCGTGATTCGCAGTTTCACCTTCTCCGGCGTGCTCTTGGACGAGCGCGGCCGTTCGCGCGTCTTCGAGGTAACGGTCGTCGGCGCAGTGACGGTGCGCGATCAGGTGCAGAACCGCGTGCTCTATGACAATCAGAACTATGTCTATCGCGGCGAGTTCGAGTTCACGAGCGACCCGCGCACCTTCTTCAACGAAGAAGACCCGGCCATGCAGCGCATCGCGCGCAACTTTGCAGAGTCGCTCGTCTCAACCCTCGTCCACGGCTTCGGCGTCAACGAAGAGAAGAAAAAATGAGCACTTTGACGCGCGAAAAATTGTGGGGCGAGTTGAAGGCTAAACGCCTCGCGCCGCTCTACCTGTTGTTCGGCGCGGAAGATTATTTGCGCGATGCGGCGGCGCGAAAGATCGCCGACGAAGCCCTGCGCGGCGCGGGCTTGCGCGAGTTCAACGAAGCGACTTTCAGCCTCGCGAGCGCGGACGTGCAGCAGGCCATTGCCGCCGCCGAACAACTCCCGATGATGTCGGAGCGTCGCGTCGTGCGCATCACGGACTTCGGCAAACTCCGCGAGGCGGACGAGGGCGCGCTCCTGCGTTACCTCACGCGCCCCGCAGAGAGTTCCGTCGTCATCTTCGTCGCGGACGATCTGGATAAGCGGCGCAAGTTGTCGAAGACGCTGTTGGAGACGTGTGTGAGCGTCGAGTTCGCGCCGCTCACAGACCACGAACTGGCCGCATGGGCGCGCGATTACCTGAAGAAGTTGAAGGCCGACGCAGACGAGCGCACGCTTCGTCAGATCATCGCGCTGGTGGGAACGAGCGTCCGCCGTCTGGTGAACGAGTTGGACAAACTGGCGACCGCCGCGCTGCCGGGCGGCCACGTCTCGATGGATTTAGTGGACGCGCTCGTCGGCCGCTCGCGCGAGATGTCGAATTTCGAGTTGACCGATCACCTGATCGCGAAAGACCGCAAGGGCGCGCTCAGAACCCTGCGCCGCCTGCTCGACGACGAGGCCGAACCCGTGATGCTCTTGGGTCTGATCGCGAGCAACTATCATCGCCTCGCGCTCGCTAAAGAATTGATGGCCGCCGGCAGGCCGAAGGAAGAGGTCTTTCGCCTCGTGCCCATGCCGTTCCACAAGCGCGAAGACTTTCTCGGCACCGCCCGCCGCACAGACGCGGCCGACCTCTCGCGCCGCATCTCGCGCATCGCCGCGGCCGATCTCGCCATCAAAACCTCTCTCGGCGGAGGCGGAGACCGCGGCGCGCGCCTCCAACTCGAACTGCTCATCTGCGAACTGTCGAGCTAACGCACGCCGCATCACGCACGACCTCTCAAAAATCCAAAGGCTTCAAGTCCGGTTCGACCCAAGACGTTTTAGCTTCCGGCGTTTGAATTAACTCGCGGCTGTAATACTCGAAGGCGAGTTTTGAATTACCGTAGGTCGAGAGCAGTTCGTCTGCACGCGCGGCGAGGGGGCGATCATCGCCGCCGTCCTGCTGATCGAGAAAGTGTCGGACGAGCTTGAGCCAGAAGATGGTCAGGGTTTCGTTGTAGGCCGCCTGCGCGTCGTTGTGTGCGGTGTAGAGATGGAGCGCGGAGCGCATGCGTTCGGTGGCGACGGCGTAAGGGAAGCGCGAGAGATACCACAGGGCGACCGCCAGATGTGCGCCGTGGTCAAACTCCGCGGGCGGCACCGTGCAAGACTCGAATCTCTCGACCAGTTCTTCGATCTCCCGCTCGCTCCGGTAACGCCCGCCCCTCTCGCCTTCGACATTCATCGCCAACCTCCATTTCCTGCCTCTCGGCCAAAGCAAAAGCAGCGGGGCGGATCGAACTGCTCGACCCGCCCCGCTGCCTTAAAGTTGCGTGAAACTCTCTTTGTTACTTCGCGCCCGCTTCGTTGACGCGCGCCGTCAGGCGCGACTTGTAGCGCGCGGCGGCGTTGCGGTGCAGGACGCCCTTTTGCACGGACTTATCAATGGTGGAAATCGTCTGCGACAGCACGGTCTGGAGCGCACCGGCGTCCGTGCCGGTAAGCGCGGCGCGCAGTTTCTTGATCTCTGTGCGCAGGCGCGTGCGGTTGCTGCGGTTGATTCCTTTGCGACGCTCGTTCTGGCGCATGCGCTTCTCGGCTGATTTATGATTAGGCATTTTCTGAAACTCCGTCGGTACAATCTCGATAGCTAATGTTTCTATCCGGCTCGCGCCGCCACAGACAACGATTTGACTGTGAGCGCAAAGGGCAAAGTATAGGTATCGCGGCGGGCGCTTGTCAAGGCGCGGTGCGGGGGACGCGGGCGGGCAGTAGCCCGTCTTCGTTGACACATTTTGGGGCATGTAGTAGCGTTTTCCTTGCAACATGCAGAACCAAGATCGCTCACCCGCAACCCCCATCCCTACCCCTGTGGCACGCGCGCGCCGCCCACGCGAAGGAGATAGCACGCTCACTTGAAGAAGATAGAACTACCGCCGCGAGGAATCGAAACGCTTTTTGGCGTCCACGACCAGAACATCAAATATCTGGAATCACTCCTTGACGTGCGCGTTGACGCGCGCGGACAGGACTTGACCATCGACGGCGACCCGAAAGACGTCGCCACCGTCGAGCGCATCCTCGAAGACTTCACCGCGCTCTTTTCGGAAGGCAAGACCTTCACCGACAAAGAACTGCGCGAAGCCTTCGCCCAGATCGCCGAAGACCGCGCCTATTCGCTCCGCGACTACTTCACCAAAGCGCGCTTCAACCCGGCCGGCAAAAAACAGGTCGCGCCCAAATCCGCCAACCAGCGCCACTACATCGAAGCCATCCAGAACAAAGATGTCGTCTTCGGCGTCGGCGTCGCCGGCACGGGCAAAACCTATCTGGCCGTCGCGATGGCCGTGCAGGCGCTCATGCAGAAGCAGGTGAGCCGCATCGTGCTGGCGCGTCCCGCCGTCGAAGCGGGCGAGAAACTCGGCTTCCTGCCCGGCGACTTGCAGGACAAAGTTGACCCCTACCTGCGCCCGCTCTACGACGCACTCTTCGACCTCATCGACGCCGAGCGCGTGACGAAACTCCTTGAGAAGCGCGTCATCGAAGTCGCGCCGCTGGCCTTCATGCGCGGCAGAGCACAACCTTTGCACAGCAAACTTCTCACTCCGATGGGCTGGCGCGAAATGGGCAGTTTGCGTGTCGGCGATTTTGTTATCGGCTCTGACGGAAAACCGGTTGAAGTGATCGGCATTTTTCCGCAAGGTGAGAAGTTGGTTTATCGCGTGACGATGACTGACGGCGCAAGCACGTTAGCTTGCGCCGAACATCTCTGGGCGGTGCGTACTGCTTCCGACAAACGCCGGAACAAACCCCTGCGCATTTTGCAGACGCAAGAGTTAATGGACAGTCTGCGTTGCTTTCATCAATATCGGTATGAATTGCCGCTGCTCTCCGCAGCGGTGGAATGGGAGTTTAAGCAAACCCCGCTCGACCCTTATTCGCTTGGATTGATGCTTGGCGACGGTTGCATTACAGACAAAACTTCGCCCACGTTTGCCACTTCCGATGTTGAGTTGGTTTCGTCTTTAGAACTCGCACTCGGCGACATGAATCTTTCGTTCCGGCGCAAGTCCGCCATGGATTATGTCATCTCTAATCCGGCGGCAGGACACGGCGGAATCCCGGTTCGCAATCCACTCGCACAAGCATTGCGCGGACTCCGCTTAGCCGGAACGTATTCGGCCACCAAGTTCATTCCCGAGGTTTATCTTTACAACGACGCGACCACACGTCTCGCCGTCTTGCAGGGGTTGTTAGACACGGACGGCGGGCCGGTTGTTCAGGAAGGACGAACTTGCCGGATTCAATACACCACTACGTCCGAGCAACTTAGAAACGATGTCGTGTTTCTGGTGCGTTCGCTCGGCGGTGTAGCTTATTGGCGCAGGCGCAAAGCCGAGGGACGCAAACCCGGCTTCGCACGCGGCAGAGAAATCGGCTATCGCCACGATGCGTTCGTGCTGGATATTCGCCTGCCGGAAGGCTTCGAGCCTTTTCGTCTTAAACGAAAAGCCGAGGTGTACCGGGCGCACGGCGGCGGTCGTCCGGTGCGTTTCATTCGTCATATCGAACCTGTCGGCGTGCAGGAGACACAGTGCATCAGCGTCGCGGCCGCCGATTCCCTTTACGTCACCGACGATTTTATTCTGACCCACAACACGCTCGCCGACGCCTTCATCATCCTCGACGAAGCGCAGAACACCACGGGCGAGCAGATGAAGATGTTCCTCACACGCATCGGCTTCGGCTCAAAGGCCGTCATCACCGGCGACGTGACGCAGATCGACCTCCCCACCGGACGCCGCAGCGGCCTCGTCGAAGCCGAGCGCGTCCTCTCCGGCGTCGAAGGCATCGAGTTCGTCTACTTCACCGACCGCGACGTAGTCCGCCACCGCCTCGTCCAGATGATCATCAAGGCTTACGAAAACCACGCCAGCAAGAGCGGCTTATGACTTGGTAAATCGTGAATCGTAAATCGTGAATAGTTATTAACCCGCTTTTTCTATTCACGATTTACGATTCACGATTCGCGGCTTTTATGATTGAAGTTGTTAACAGGCAGCGAAAGCGCGCGATGGATTGTGAGCGTTGGGAAGCGTTTGCGGCGAAGGCTGTAAAGGTTGCGCCGGCGAAGGACGCGGGCGTGACGGTCGCTTTCGTCTCAGATCGCTTGATGCGGGAGCTTAACCGGCAGTGGCGGGGGAAGCGTGGGACGACAGATGTGTTGTCGTTTCCGGCGGGGCAGGATGAGTTTGAGCGGGCGGCGGGGGCGACGCTGGGGGATGTGGTGATTTCGGTGGAGCGAGCCGGGGCACAGGCGGCGGAGCACGGGTTGAGTTTCGAGCGGGAAGTTGAGCAGTTGATTTTGCACGGGATGCTGCACCTGTGCGGCTACGATCACGAGCGGGACGATGGGGAGATGAACGCGCTGGAACTGCGTCTGCGTCGCCGACTTGGAATATAATTAGTGAATCGTGAATCGTAAATCGTAAATAGAAGGAACAGTTTTTCTCTATTCACGATTTACGATTCACGATTCACGATAAAGCTATGGGAATTGAGATCGGAATCACGTGTCTGCTGCTGTTCGCGCTGACGTTTGTGGCGTTGATCGATATGGCGTTCGGCGAACTGTCGGACGTGGGACTCCGCCGCCTGATCGGGGAGACGGAGGAGGGAAGGCCGACCGCCACCACGTCGTTCCTCGCGCAGATTCTGGAAAACCGCTCGCGTTTTCGTTTCACACTCACCGTCACCATCCTGATTCTGGTCGTCGCGATCTCGGTGCTCGTGGCCTCTGTCGCGTCGCAATTGATCGAGCGTTCGCCTGAGTCGGGCGCGTCTTCGCACACCGCTTTCCTCTCGATTGCCATCATTGCGAGCGTGCTCCTGACGGCCATCGCGCGGCAGTTGATCCCGCGCCTCGTCGCATCGCGCAACCCTGAGGCGACGCTGGTCACGCTCTTGCCGATCCTGCGCCCGTTTTACCGCCCGCTGTCGTTCATCGCTTTCGCGTGGCACAAGTCTTTCGACCGCCCGCGCCGCAACGAACACCTGACGGAGACGGGCGTGGCCGAGGAGGAAGACGACAACGGCGACGACTTGCAGGCGTTGATTGACGTGGGTGAGGAGGAGGGCATCCTCGAAGAGGAAGAGGGCGAACTCATACACTCGATCATCGAGTTCGGCGACACCAGCGTCAATGAAGTGATGACGCCGCGCACGGAGATCGTCGCGCTCCCGGTGACGGCGACGGTGCGTGAGGCGCGCGATTGCGTGGTCGAGTCGAAGTATTCGCGTCTGCCGGTCTATCGCGACCAGATCGATAACATCGAGGGCATCATCTACGTGCGCGACCTGCTGCAATGCTGGGCTGAGGGGAGCGAGAACGGTTCGATCCAGACGCTCCTGCGCCCCACGCTCTTTGTGCCGGTGACGAAACCCGTCGCAGAGTTGCTCGAAGAGATGCAGAAGGAGCACGCGCAACTCGCGATGGTGATTGACGAATACGGCGGCGTCGCCGGGCTGGTCACGGTCGAAGACATACTGGAGGAGATCGTCGGCGAGATCGAGGACGAAGATACTGCGCGCGAAGAGGTCGTCGAGATCATAGAGGCGCACGACGGTTATTACGACGCGCTCGGCTCGACCGAGGTGGACAAGATCGAACGCCTCTTCGATCTGGAGATCGAAGACGACGACGACGCGACGACCATCGCCGGCCTCGTCATCAGCGAACTCGGCTACGTCCCGCGCGCGGGCGAGCGGCTCACCTTCCGCGGCCTCGACGTGGAAGTGCTCGAAGCCGACGAACGCCGCATCGCACGCCTCCGCTTGCGCCGCGCGGAAGCGCAGGCGGCGGAAGCGGAATGAAATAAGGGATGAGGGATGAGGAATGAATGAGAAGACAGAAAACAGAAGTCAGGAATCAGAAGTCAGGAGTTCTGAGCTGTCCTTCTGACTTCTGACTCCTGTTTTCTGTTTCCTACTTTTGTTCATCCCTCCTCCTTGCATTTCTATCTTCATCCTTTATATTGTTCGCATGGCGAAAAAGAAGAGTAAGTTCCTTCGGGGGCGACGCATCGACCCGAAGCCCATCACGGGCGACATCGCGCTCGCGGATTTGGTTGACGAGACGTTTCTGGCTTACAACGCGGCGCGTTTGCGCGAGGCGTGCCGGTTGTTCACGCAGAAGATGCTTGAGCCGGACGTGACGGTCGGCGTCTCGATCACGGGCGCGCTTACGCCGGCCGGCCTCGGCATCTCCGCGCTCATCCCACTGATGCGCGCGGGCTTCATTGACTGGATCATCACGACGGGCGCGAACCTCTACCACGACACGCATTTCGGCATCGGCCTCTCGCTGCATCAGGGCAACACCAGCACTTCAGACATCACCCTGCGCGACGAAGAGGTGGTGCGTATCTACGACATCTTCTTCGATTACTCGGTGCTGCTCGACACGGACGAGTTCTTCCGCCGCATCATCGAAGGCGAAGAGTTTCAGCGGCCGATGTCCACGGCGGAGTTTCATTACCTCTGCGGCCGCTACGTGCGCGAGCGCGAGCGCAAACTCGGTCTGGAGTACAAATCTCTGCTCGCCGCCGCCCACGAGTTCGGCGTGCCTCTCTACACCTCTTCGCCCGGCGATTCGAGCATCGGCATGAACGTGGCGGCGAAGGCCTTGCAGGGAAACAAACTCGCCTTCGACCCGTCGCTCGACGTGAACGAGACCGCGGCAATCGTGCTCGCGGCCAAGCGCGGCGCGATCCACGGCAAAGGCGACCTCGGGCGCAAGCACGGAGGCAAAAGCGCGGTCTTCATCCTCGGCGGCGGCTCGCCCAAAAATTTCATGCTGCAAACCGAGCCGCAGATTCAAGAGGTGCTCGGTATTGACGAGCGCGGCCATGACTTCTTTCTACAGATCACGGACGCGCGCCCCGACACGGGCGGACTCTCGGGCGCGACGCCCGGCGAAGCGGTCTCCTGGGGAAAGGTCGACCCGGATCGTTTGCCCGACGCCGTTGTGTGTTATGTTGACTCGACCATCGCACTGCCGCTCATCACGGCCTACGCGCTGGCACGCCACGAGCCGCGCCAACTCAAGCGGCTCTACGAACGGCGCGGCGAGTTGATGAATTTGCTGTTGTCGGAATATGAGAAATCTGAGAGAAGATAATAGCTGTGAATCGTAAATCGTAAATCGTGAATGGAGAAAACCTATCTTCTTCTATTCACGATTTACCATTCACGATTCACGCTCAGGGGTGGACATGGGGAAGAAAATTACTGACGAGCAAAAGCGCGTTTTTTTCGATTGTTCAAAGTGTCCGGCTTACTGTTGCGGGCTGTATGAGCGCATACAGGTGTCGAAGCGCGACCTGAACCGTCTGGCGAAGCACTTCGGCGTGACGCCGGAGAAGGCCGCGAAGCGTTACACGAAGATGTGGGACGGGAAGGAGCGCGTGCTCAAACGCACGCCCGACCCGATTCTCGGCGAGGCCTGCCAGTTTCTCGACCACGAAACGCGCGGCTGCTCGATCTATCACGCGCGCCCAGAAGTCTGCCGCACCTACCCGGATCGGCCGCGTTGCGTCTACTACGACGTGCTGAAATTCGAGCGGCAACAGCAAGACGACGAAACAGTCCTGCCCCTCTTTCAAATCACCTTCCGCGAAGTGGAAAAGAAAGTGGTCACGGACGAACACGGCAGCGAAAAGATTTGGGAGTGGAAACAGGAGAAGAAGTAAATCGTGAATCGTAAATCGTGAATAGAAGAAGACAGGATTCTTTCTATTCACGATTTACGATTCACGATTTACTAGTTTTCTCTATTCACGATTTACGATTCACGATTTACTGGATGGAGGGAAGATGCAGGATTTTCTGGCGAAGATGGTAGGACAGGAGTTGGATGTGTTTTGTGGCGGCGTGTCGAGCTTGCACGGCGAGGTGGTGCGGGTCGAGGGCGGCGTGCTGCACCTGAAGGATACTGAAGGGACGCTCTGTTACGTGGCGATTGAGAAGATCATCGCCGTATGGGAACGGCGCGAGGAGAGCGAGCATCGCGCGGGCTTCCTCGGCAGCGTCGTGAAGTAAAAAGCACGCGCCACGAAGGTCGCAGCGGGTGCGATGGGCGGCGCATAAAATTCAACAGGCCGGCGATTCGGGGTTAACCGGATCGTCGGCCTATCGCTTTTAAGGAGCAACCTTAAACTTAGAGCGGATTTCAGTTGAACGTATGGAAGGAGCGGAGTAGCATCAAATATGGCTTATTCCACTGACCTCCGTGAAAAGATTACACGAGCCTACGACGACGGCCTCGGCTCGCAACGCGCTATCGCTGAACTATT
>DASVPS010000154.1:0-4223 GCA_036389555.1 Pyrinomonadaceae bacterium | reverse complement strand
TTACGGGCGGCGAAAGCTCGCACCAGCGCCAGACTCGACGAAGCGATTAAGCAAGCCTTCGAGACCATCACCGCCTCTGATGCTCGTGCGTGGTTCAAACATTGTGGCTATGCCTTACGTTAATTTGAAAACCGCTCTAGGTTGATTGCGCGCCTGCGGTGCGACCCGGCCTTCCGAGTCGCACCGCAGGCAGCGCGAAGTGCGTAAACTTATCGGGTTGAACGCTAATTGCGTCTGTTAGTGATCGCAGCGGTTGACGGGTTATCTCGTGATGTCGGCGAAAGCAGAGCGCGCGGCCTCAATGGTGCGGTCGATCAATTCGTCCGTGTGCGCGAGGCCGATGAAGCCCGCCTCGAATTGCGAGGGCGCGAGATAGACGCCCGTGCCGAGCATCGCGTGGAAGAATTTGCCGTAGAGGGCGCGGTCGCTCGTGCCCGCGCTCGTCCAGTCGGTGACATGCTCACCCGTGAAGAAAGTCGTCCACATCGAGCCGACGCGGTTGGTTGTGGTCTGGATGCCTGCGGCGCGCGCGGCCTCTGACAGCCCGGCACAGAGGCGCGCGCCCGCGCGTTCGAGTTGCGCGTAGACGGACTTGTCGCGCAGACGGCGCAGCGTCGTGAGACCGGCCGTCATGGCGAGCGGGTTGCCGGAGAGCGTGCCCGCCTGATAGACCGCGCCTGCCGGCGCGACGTGGTTCATGATGTCGCGGCTCGCGCCGTAAGCGCCGACGGGCAGCCCGCCGCCGATGATCTTGCCGAGCGTCGTGATGTCCGGCGTCACGTCGTACAACTCCTGCGCGCCGCCGCGCGCGAGGCGAAAGCCGGTCATCACCTCGTCGAAGATGAGCAGCGCGCCGTGCCGACTCGTGATGTCGCGCACCGCTTGCTGGTAGCCCTCGCGCGGCGCGACGCAGCCCATGTTGCCGACGACCGGCTCGATGATCACGGTGGCGATCTGTGCGCCGTGTTCGTCGAAGACTTGCGCGAGTGCGTCAGGGTCGTTGAAGGGAACGGTCAGCGTCTCTCTGGCGAGCGCGGGCGGGACGCCGGGGCTGTCGGGTAAGCCGAGCGTGGCGACGCCCGAACCGGCGCGCACCAGCATCGAATCTCCGTGGCCGTGATAACAGCCCTCGAACTTGACGAGTTTCGTACGCCCCGTGATGCCGCGCGCGAGGCGGATAGCAGACATCACAGCCTCCGTGCCGCTGTTGACCATTCGCACCATCTCGATTGACGGCACGGCATCGGCGATCTCTTCCGCCATCTCGATCTCAAGTTCGGTGGGCGCGCCGTAGCTCGTGCCGCGCGCGAGCGCGTCGTGCAGGGCGGCGACGACTTCCGCATCGGCGTGGCCGAGAATCATCGGCCCCCACGAGCCGACGTAATCAATGTAGGTGCGCCCGTCAACGTCGGTCATGGTTGCGCCGCGCGCTTCGCGTATGAAACGGGGCGTGCCTCCGACGCCGCGAAAGGCGCGTACGGGCGAGTTGACGCCGCCGGGGATGAGTTCGACGGCGCGTTGGAAGAGTTCGGCTGAAGCGTCCTTGTGCTCGGTGCTGGCTGTCATCTGTGAATTATCCTGTGTGCGAATATTTAAGCTTGGTGGAAACGATTTGATAATAGCCGATTCGCGCCGCGCCGCGCACGCACGGTAAATAAACGAAGCCCGCGCCGTTGATACGGGCGCGGGCTTCGCGTCGGGAAATTTAATTGTCGGTTAACAGCTTAGTGTCGGCCGCGTCCGCGTCCACGGTTGCCGCCGGTGCCGAAGACCGGGTGCGTAGGCGAACCCGCGCCACGTCGCCAGTAACCATTGCCACGCCTGCGGTCGTCGTCATCGTTGCGATTGCGCCAGCGTCGGTTGTTGCGGTCGTCGTCGCGGCGTTGGCTGCGGACGTAGCGATCCTGCTCGCGCTCGGTGCGGCGAATCTGGCGACGCTCTTCGCGCGTCAACACGCCGTCGGAGCGGGAAGCGCGCCGCGCGGCGCGAATCTGCTGCTCGCGCTCGCGAATTTGTCGCGCCTCTTCGCGCGTAATCTGGCCGGAACGGATGCCGCGGCGGATGCGTTCGCGGTCGGAGCGATTGTCTCTGCGCCACTGCGCGGACGCCTCACTCGCGCCGCCCAGAAGCAAGGCGATAACGCTCAGAAGTAGAAACTTTTTCATCGTTCAACCCTTTCCTTTGAATTCAATATGGTTAAATACGGCATTTATTAACGGCTGCCTGTACACCGCCGGAGAGAGTTCAAGCAAGTTTACGGTGTTAAAAGGCGGCAATCATTATGCCACGTGCTGTCGGCGACCATGATTTCGGTCGCCGACGGCTTAAACCGTTGATAACTCAAGGAGCGTCACCCGTCGGCGAGTCATGCGCGCGCGTCTCCGCGTTGCCAAATAGAACACGCGATGCACGATTTCAGGTATTCGTGTTTACCCGAAGATGCTGCGCCAGCGGCGGTCGAGCGCGCCGCCGAAGAGAAACGTGGTGATGGACGGCTGCTCGTGCGAACGGTCGTAGCCGACTAATTCGACGTAAGCGCGCCCCTCCACATCCGCCCCCGCGTGCCGCCCACGCACATGGCACGCGCCTTCCCAGTAGACGATCATCGTCGTGCCGCGCGTGTCGAGTTCTTGATCCTCCAACACCGGGCGCACTTCCACATCGATGCCGAATCGAGGGACGGCGAGACGCCAGGCGCTCGGATAAATCGCGCCCGTGTGCGGACTCTTCCAACGCGCGGTCGGTTCGAGCACGAAGTCGGCGCGTGCGAGATGCGTCGCGCGCCCTTCGGCGTCAACGAACGTCCCGCTCGAAAACTCCGAGGGGTGCCCTCTCGCGTCGCGTATGTGATAGACCATCAACTCCGCGCCGTCCGAGAGTTGCAGGCTGAACCAATCCCAGCCCTTCTGCTTGTCGGTCGTGCGCCACGTGCCGAACTCCCTGTCCATCCACGCCGCGCCCGTGCAACGCTCCGTCTCGCCGTGCCAGGTGATGTCGCCCTCGGCCTCCATCCGCGTGAAAGAAAAGTAACGCGACGCCTCGCCCTCGTCTTTGAAACTGACGCCGACGCCTTCGTGCCCGTTGAGCGCGGCGGGCTTTAAAGGACGCAGTGCGACCTCGAAGATGAGATCGTCGCCGAGGGTGGCGCGCAGGAGGTGCCGCCCGTCGGTCGCCTCGCGCACCGTCCAGTCGCCGAGCTTCAGATAATAACGGCTCGCGCTCATCTCCGCCGGAAGATCGAAGGGGCTGTTCGCGCTCTTGCGATGATCGTAGCGAAAGCGTGTGCGCGATTCGTCGGTGACGGCGAAGTGTGCGAGGTAGAGCGGGTTCGCGATGAGACGCAAGGGGACAATGCCGAAGCGGTCGAGGTCTGTGCGCCGTTTGAAGAAGACGAACTCGAAACCGAAGCGACGCCCCGAAGCCGTCTGCATGTGGCCGGTGTAATACCACCATTCGGTTTGCGCGTTCCGGTGCGCGTAGAGATCGCGCGGCAGTTCGACGCCGGCGTGCTCCGTGCCGTCGCGCAAAGTTGAAGCCTCGCCGACGAGCGCGTCCGCGAGATTGTCCAGCAAGTTAGTTGCGATCTGTCCCAAAGGTTCGACGAAGTTTGCGCTCATGAAATTTGCTTGCCCCATCCGTGTCTTGAAATTCTACGGACAGGATAGCGGAAGCCCTTAACGAAACTGTGCGCGGATGCTTACAAAAGAAAGGATGTTTGCGAAAGCGTGGATGCTTGCGGGCGGGCGTCAAATGCGCTCGACGCCTTCGCGCGGTTCGACCAGCAGGGTGCGGAAACTCGACATGCGGACGAGTCCCGGCGCAGCGCCCTTCGGCTTGGAGAGAAACTTGCGCGGCGTGTAATGGACGGAGACTTTGGAGTCGCGTTTGGCTTGGCTGAAATGCGCGGCCAGTTGTGCGGCCTCGATCACGGTGCGGTGCGGCACGTCTTCGCCGCGCGCAGGGTTGCGCACGATGACGTGCGAGCCGGGATAGTCTGCGGCGTGCAGCCAGAGGTCGTGCGCGCGCGCGACTTTGAACGTCAGTTGATCATTATCCTTCGCCGCGCGCCCGACGAGAATTTCGTAGCCGTCCGAAGAGCGATAGCGACGCGCGCCCGCGACCGATTCCGCCGCTTTAATTTGAGCCTTGGTGCGATGCGCGTCCTTGTACGCGCCGCCGCGCGCGCGCGCCGCGCGAGTCGCTTTCCCGCCGCGCGCGTCGGC
>DASVPS010000153.1:0-4397 GCA_036389555.1 Pyrinomonadaceae bacterium | reverse complement strand
AACGTGGTCGCCGTGAGTGTGAACCTCTCAACTCGAACGGCGATGCTCATCACTCGGCAGAGGTTGAGGTTGAGCTACGCATGACCGTCGCTGGTTTTCAATAACTGAACGCGCGCCATCTTACCAGACCGCGCCGCAGTTGAGCATCTTCACCTCGCCTCTGCCCGACTCACAAACACGGTGGAGGCGCGCGGGGCTTGTAGTAACAGGATAAGCCAAGCCCCGCGTTTTGTTCTATACCTGATGCCTCACATTCTCCTCGTTGAAGATAGCGAGTTTGTCTCCGATGCCATCACAGAGACGCTCGAAGCGGAAGGCTGGCGGGTCGAGACGTGCGCCGACGGCTGTGTCGCTGCCCTCCTAATTGCCGGTGAAACACACTTTGATCTGCTGCTGTTAGATAACGAACTGCCGCACGTCACCGGGCTGGAATTGACGCAGAGAGCGCGCGGCCTTGCGCATCGCAAAGGGACGCCGATCATCATGCTGTCCGCGAGTGAATGTAGAGGGGATGCGCGGCGCGCCGGGGCGAATGAGTTTTTGCGTAAACCGCAGGATATAGGGAAGATCGTGGAGACAATCGCACGCTGGCTGATTTCCTAGTGCAAATTCAAACAGAGCCGCTAACCCTTTGGAGAGACAAGTTAACGCGCGCTCCGACGGCCGTTGGCGATGCTTTACCTGACGCTCACGGACGTGCAAAAGTCGCCCGGCAACCTCCCGAAGTTAGTTAGGGACGTTCCGCAGCGACTTTTGGAGGTTCGTTAGTGACTTCGGGACGTTCCTAACTTAGTTTGCAACCTCCCGAAGTCAGTAAGGGACGTTCATTAGTTAGTTTGCAACCTCCTAAAGTCACTTAGGGACGTGCAATAGCGACTATTGCACGTCCCTGAGTGACTAACGGGCGTTCCCAAGTAACTGATGAACGTTCCTTACTGACTAAGGAACCTCCCGGACTAACTAAAGTCAGCTCGTCGGCTGTTGCACGGCGTGGCGTCGCTTCTTGCGCGCCGCGCGCCACTTGGACGCGCCCTCATGCACGAGCGCGAAGAGCGTCGCACGATTATCGGCGACGAGTTTCAGCCACGCCCACTTGCTCATCTGCGGGAAATAGATGCCGCGGAAGAAGAGGCGCGCGACGAGGTGGCTGATCCTGACTTCGACCGGCTTGTCCTTGATCGCCTGCATGGCCTCTGCGTTTCGCTCCGGGCTGTAAGAGGTAGTCCACGCCTGATTGACTTCGCTGCGCGCCTCTTTGATCGTCATCTTGAGCGGCGCGTGCGCCATCTCGAAGGGCGCGAAGTCCATCCAGTGGCGCGGGCGCGCGAGGCGTCCCGAAGCGGCGAGGCGGTCGTAGAGCGGCGTCGCGGGAAACGGCGTGAGTTGCCCGAAGACGGGCAGCCCCGGCGGCCAACTGTGTATCTCAGCGAGCGTGCGCGAGGCGACGCCCGGCGTGTCGTTGTCCATGCCGAAGATGAAAGAGGTGATGGCGTAGACGTTGCGCTCGGCGAGCCGGCGGAGCACCGCGCCATACTCGCCGGGCTTGCTGAAGTTCTTGTTCACGTCGGCCATGTTGGCCGGGTCAATCGACTCCATTCCGATGAAGACCCACTTGCCGCCCGACTCTGCGATCAAGTCAACGAGTTCTTCGTCCTTCAACAAATTCGCGCTGATCTGCGCGACCCACGGCAGTTGCGCGTTGGCCGCGATCATGTCGCGCAAAAGCGACTTCGTGCGTTTGACGTTGATCGCGAAGTTGTCGTCTATGAAGAAGACTGCGACCTGCCCGCCGTCTTTGCGCGCGCGCGCCTTGAGGCGCAGGATTTCGTCTACGACCGACTCGTTGGAGCGGAAACGGATCGAGTCGCCGAAGAAGCCCGTCACGGTGCAGAACTCGCAGCCGTAGGGGCAACCGCGCCCGGACTCAATCGGGATCACGCGAAACGTGCCCCAGCCGCCGCCCATGCGTTCGAGCAGCGGGCGCGCGATCTTCGGCACGAGGTTGAATTGATCGAGGTCGAGCGTCTCCCACGGAATCTGCGGGTAAGGTTGCAGATTGGGCTTTTTGTCCTTCCCCTCTGCATCCACGGGCAGGTAAATGTCTTTGAGTTCACCGCGCGCAGCGTCTTCGACGATGAGCGGCCACGTCTCGTCGGCCTCGCCGAGCGCAACGGCGTCTGCGTGGCGCTGGCCGCCGTCGCGCCCCAGCGCTTCGTCCGGGCATTCCGTGACGTGCGGCCCGCCCATCACGACCTTGACTCCGGCGGCGCGCAGGGCGTCGGCCATGCGATAGGCTTTCGCCACCATCCGCGTCATCGCGCCGATGCCGACCAGCCCGATGCCCTGCTCGCGCACGTAGGCCACCAACTCATCTTCGTCCATCGCGTGCGCGTTGCCGTCAACGAGCAGGACTTCGTGGCCGGGCGGCGTCAGCGTTTGCAGCAGGAACATCCAGAGGTGGGGCATGAAATTGCGCGTCACGCCGTTGTCCGGGTTATATAACAGAATTTTCAAGAGTCTCTTTACTCCCTTCGAGAAACAGAACGGTAGTGCTTAACCTTTGATTGAAATGATGGACGGTATAAACAACAGACGGCACGTGGGGAGTTTGGGGAACTCACAGCCTCATGTCGAGCGGTGATTTTCGGGCGGAGTATATCAGAAAATGTACGACAACGTACAATTCTCATCCGCCGCCTCTATCTTTTGGTTTATTTTCCTGATTGTCGGAAAGAACCGCGAGCAGAGTAGCACAGAACGACTCGACGGGCGGCGGCTAATTCCGAGCGAAGCCCGCGCGCCTGTCGGCACGGATAGTTTTTGCCGCGCCGTGCGACGCGCAGAGAAAAGTTCGTGACCGCAGCCACATCCGCGGAGTATGATGCGCGCGTAATTCATTTGCCAACAAGACGACGCTCTGCTAACTGCCATTGACGACCAAGCCGGGGATTTTCGATTGCCACGCGAGGTAGTCCCGTTTCGTGTACTTCTCCGCCCTCTACACAATTTGCCTGCTCGGCGCGCTCTGCCTCTCGCAAGCGGCTTGCGGCGGTGCTTCTCAGGCGCACGCGCCCGCCCCTTCGACTTCCCCTGCGAGCGCGCCCGCCGCGCCGCGCCCAGCGACGGCACCGGACGCGCGCGTCCTCGGCTCGATTGACGCGGACGACGACGGCATCCCCGACCGCGCCGAACTCAACTCCTACGGCGACCGCGAAAATTTTCGACGCTGGTTCACCACGCTCGCCGAGATGCAGTTTTATGAACCGAGCAAACAGTGGAACGTCGAGCAGCGCGACTGCGCCGGGCTGGTGCGCTTCAGTTGGCGCGAGGCTTTGCGCACGCACGACCGCCCGTGGCTGCGTCGCATGGGCGGCGCATACGAGTCGGTCACGCCCGACGTGCGCGCCTACACGCTTGAACGCGGCAGCCCCTTAGGCGAGCGCCTCTTCCGCACGCGCCCCGGCGCGTTTCAGGAAAGCGATCTCAAAGACGACACCTTCTCCGAGTTTGCCGACGCGCGCACGCTCAAGGAGTTCAACGCGGAGTTCATCTCGCGCGACCGTCGCCGCGCAGAGGCCGGCGACCTCGTCTTCTTTCATCAACCGTGGGCGCAGCGCTATCCCTATCACGTCATGATCTTCCTCGGCGCGGCGCGCGCGGGCGGAGAAGGCGCGATTGATTGGGTCGTCTATCACACGGGCGCGGCGGCGGCGGACACGCGCCCCGGCACGATCAAAAAGGTGCGGCTCGCCGTGCTCGACGAGCACCCCGACCGGCGCTGGCGACCCGTCGAAACCAACCGTCACTTTTTAGGCTTCTATCGCCTCAAGATTCTTCGTTAGCGACCCGGAAAAACGCTCTGCGACTTTCACGTGTGAAGATACTCAGTTGAACGCCGGCTAAAGGGCTGACTTTATGAACAGTCGAAAACTCCTGACCTCGATCCTGATCTACCTCGCGGTCGTCTTTGTCATTTTCTCCTTCTCGTTCTGGCGGCTGCGCATGCTGGCCGAAGGCGTGCCCGTCGGCGACGCGAATGAGATCGAGTATAAAGAGCGCGACCCGAACGTCCCGGCCAAGCCCTTCTTCTCGCTCGCCGCCAATCGCACCTACGGCACGAATGAACGCCCGCGCGTCTGGCTCAACTATCGCGACATAGACGCGATTGACTTCCGCGTCTACCGCGTCAAAGACCCCGTGAAATTCTTCCGCGGGCTCGACGACCCGCACCGCTTCGGCGAAGACGAGGAGGGCGAGTTCAAGAGCTATTACCGCAAGCGCACCCCGACGTTCCTCGAACGCGTCCGCGCCTTCAAGAGATATTTCTACACGTGGTTTCGCGACTACTTCCGCGAGCAGCTCAAGCACGAATCGCGCAAGAGCTTCAACCAGCGGTT
>DASVPS010000152.1:0-18413 GCA_036389555.1 Pyrinomonadaceae bacterium | reverse complement strand
TCAGGCGCAGCCGCCCGTCGCCCGACTTGACCCTCACGTTCGCGTTGCGCGGAACCCACACGTCGAGGGCGACGGCCGCGCCCGTGCCGTATTCCTCGCGCTCCTGCGCCCGGTCGAACTCGGCGATGATGTTGATGGTGTCGCCCGATTGCTCCGCGCGCAGGCGCACGCCGCGCATCGATTGTTCGTCGCGCGCGCGTTTGACGGCGGAGAAGCGCACCGTCCGCTCGTCGGAAGGCTGAATGTTGATCGAGCCGTCGAACGTGTTGATGACCACGCGCGGCGTGCCCGACACGTTGAAGGATTTCGACTCGCGTTCGACGAGCCGGTAAGAAGATTCGCTGTGCTCACCCGAAGCGCGCGCGTGCTCGCCCATCGCCTGCTCGATCTCGCGCGCCGCGCGTTCCACTTCCCGCTCGATCTGCGCCTGATTGCGCTCCAAGTCGCGCGTCGCGCGCTCGGCATCGCGACGCGCGCGTTCGCTCATTTGCGCCGCCTCGCGCGTCGTCCGCGCCGCGCGGCCGCCCTCGCGCTCGGCCGCACGCCGCTCGCGTTCCGTGTCGCGCATCGCCTGCTCGATCTCGCGCTCGACGCGCTTTGCGATCTCTTCCTGCGACTCGCCCGCGCGCGAGACGTGGCGCGCATCCGTGATGAGGTTCGTGACGCTCGTCGCCGTGCGGCCGTCTGCGGCGCGTTGAATCTTGATCTGGCCGCTCACGTTGTTGAGCTTGATGCGCGCGCCGCCCGTGCCGAGTTGACCCGCCATGTCGTGGCCGATGTATTCGCCGCGACGGACGGGCAGGCCGAGGTCGTTCGTGATCTGGCCGGAGAGCGTGTTGGCCTTGATCGTGCCGTTAGTGTCGGAGGGAATACGCATAATGATCTGGCCGCTGACGTTGTTGAGCGTGACGTTGCTCGCGTCGTCCAGACGGTCGAAGCTCGCTTCGAGCGTGCCGCTCACGTTGGACAATTTCGCCTCGCCCGCCAGGTTGCGCGCCGTGAAGCGCCCGCTGATGCACGAAGCCTTGACGCCGCCCGTCACGTTTTCGATGTCGAGTTGGCCGCTGATCACTTCGACCGATTCGAGACGCGCGCCGCGCGGCACGCTCACCGTGTAGTCAACGCTCGCCGCGTTGCGCCGCCGCGTGTCGCCGCGCTCGTACCTGAAGGCGTCCTCCGGGTAGCGCGTCTCTATGTTTACGCTGTCGGCGCTTGCGTCCACGGTGATCCGCGCCTCTTCCAGACGCTCGCGCGACTCGGCGCGTTTGACCGCGTCCACGCGCACCTCCGCGCGATCCCAGGCCGTGATGCGCACCGTGCCGCTGATGTTTTTCAGCGTCACGCGGCCGCGCGCCGACAGCGGGTAGCTCTGGTGAAACTCCTCGCGCACCGCATCGCGCGCGCCGCTTCCCTCACCCTGCTGCGCGAACGCCCCCGCGCTCGCCATCATCAATGCGCCCAACACGAGCGCCGCGCGATTCAAGATTTTTCTGCTCATCACATGTTCCTCGTTAATGGTGAACGGTAAATGGTAAATGGTGAAAGACGGATTTTATCCATTCACCATTTACTGTTCACCGTTCACCAATCCATTTAGCTGCGCGGCGCGAGACTAACGCGACCATTGACGCCGGAGACGTTGATGGGCGAGCCGCCAGACCCGATGCGGGCGTTGAAGTTGTTGCGGCTGACCGTGCCCTGCACGACGACGTTCGGCATGTCTGCGTTAACCGAACCGTTGATCCCCGTGACTTTGAGATCGGCGTTGAGGGCGTCGGAGAAGCGCAGTTCGACCGCGCCGTTGATGCCGCTCACGCGGATGCCGCGCTCGCCGAGTTGCGAGATGGTGACGATGACCGAGCCGTTGATGCCCGACAGTTCGGAATAGCCGACGGCCTGCGCCACTTCGACCTTGCCGTTGATGCCGCTGATCTTGACGGGGCCGTCAACTTCGCCGACGGTCGTTTTGCCGTTGACGCCGCTCGCCGTGAAATCGATCTGGCGCGGCAGGCGCAGGGTGACGCGCTGGCGCACCTGCGGGTTCTCGCCGCGCGCATAGCGACGCTCGTTCTCGTTCTCGCCGCGCACGACGAGGCTCGCGCCCGTGTGCTCGATGATCACTTTGCGGTGTTCGAGGTCTGCACGGTTGCGTGCCGAACGCACGATGTGGACTTCGGCGGTGCTGCCGTTCGTCGTCTCCACTGCGACCGCGCCGTTGATGCCCGCCACCCGCACGGTCGCCCCGGGCGTCAGTTGATAGCTCTGGCGCACTTCGTCTTTTTCGGTAAACTCGCTCTCATCATAATTGCGGTGGTCGCCCTTATGACCGTCCTTATGACCATCTTTATGACCGTCTTTGTGCTCCTTGTGCTTGTCTTTGTCCTGCGCGGAGACGGCGAACCCGTCCGTGGCGGTCGCCTTCAGGGCGACGAGCCGGCTGCTGACTTGCGGCGCGGCCACAACGGCGATGACGACCAAAAGCAGCATCTGTATCCATCCGAATTTCTTCATGATTCTTCTCCTGTGAGCGGCAAAATTAATTCCAGTTTTTCTCACCCGGTTTCGGGCGCACACCTCTCCCAAGACGGAAACACGCTGCTTCCGCCAATCACTTAGCTCCTGCTTGTACGGGAAACTTTTTATCGAGCGCGCCCGCCACCTCCGCAGCGGCGGGGCATCTCTGAATTTAAACTTCCGTCGCCGTCATCCACGCCGCACAGGCGCTCGCGAAATAATTCGCTGCCCTCTCCAGCGCCCTCGCGGGCAATGCGGCGCACGCTACTTCTGCTCCGGCTCCGTGTCGCAGTTGAGCGTCCAACTGTTGCCCGTCGGGTTCGACACGATGGGCAGTTCCAACTCGACGGCCGGTTCGCCCAAGCCCTGCGCGTTCGTCTTCGCTATCGGCGCGGGAGCGGCGGGGGCGGGGGCGACCTCGGGCGTGGCTCTCGGCTTCTCGCAACCGACGCTCGTCGTTTCCAGCAACGCCACGCCGCGCATCGCATCGAGGGGAATCATCATCCTGATCCGTTCGGGGCGTTCGGGACGTTCCTGACGCGCGGGGCGACGCACCACCCTCAAGTCCATACGGCGGTGCAATCTCTCCGCCTCGCCGAGCGTCTTCGACTTCAGACGCTCAAGCTGCCCCTGCTCGGCCACGAGCCGCTCGGTCTCCGCTATGATTTTCGCGCCATCAACTTCCTTCAAGAACACCCTGGCAACCGTGTCGGCTTCCCTGAACTTGCGCGCTTCGTGCGCCTCGTGCTTCGCCACCTCTTCGTACACGCGCACCCTGTCGTGCTTCGGCGCAACCCGTGGCGCAACCTTCGGCGCGGCGAAGTGCGAGGCGATCAGATTCAGGGGCAGCTTGTTCAAGCCCAACTCGGACTTCGCGGCATCCTCAACTTCTCTGTCCGAGACGAGCGCCACGGCCTCCGGGTTCGACGCGGCCAACGCTTCCCCGCCGTGATTGGTGCGGGCTTCGGGCTTGGCCGTCGTCGTCGCGCCGCCAGTGTTGTCGGCCAGTAGGGGCTGCTGCGCGGCGGGCGCGGCGGGCTGCTGCTGCTGTTGCGGCGGCGGCATCAGGTAATAAATTTGGGGCGCCGGAAGTTTGCCGTCGCTGACGGGCTGCGCGTAGACGATGAGACCGCTCCACAAACTTGCGCGCGTGAAATTCTTGAGGGACGACTTCAGTCCGTCGAACTGGCGTGCGGCCTCCTGCGTCCCGGCCAAAACGGTGATCCCGACCATGAATAAGATGCCCAATTTTCGTCTCATCACGCTACCTCCTCCACCTCTGCATGCGCGGCGTTGCGCTCTCCATAATCTTTCGTCCCACTTTCGGGAACGCCCGGTCGCGTCTTTCAAACTGCTCAAGCCGCGTCTCATGCAGGTAGACGTGACTTCCGACCGAAACGTTTCAAAACGCCGCTTTTTCAAACTCTCTCACCGCTTATACTGTGAAAACACCGCCGTCGTTCACTTTGTGGCAAGATTTTTTTTAGTTTCAGCGTTTCAGGTTTCAAGTTACCGGCAGTTCGCTTTCAACGGGCGGCCTTCGCCAAACCCTGAGTCTTTGTCAAAACGTCAGCAAATCAAAGGCCACAAACATCAAACGTTCTAATTCGCCAAATATAAACGCGAGGAGCGGCCGGCTCAAACTTCATTCCTGAAATTTGAACCCTGCGACTTGAAACTTATGGCTGTCGCTGCAAATGCAGCGTCCCGCTGAAAGAAGACAGGATGAGCGTCGCCTCGCGCCTGCCGCCCTTGCCCGTTACGCCCGTCAAACGCCCGTCGCTGAGGAGCGGGCCGCCGACCGTCGCGGCGGCGTGCGGGTCTGCGTTCGCCTTCACGGGCACTTGCCGGATCGGGAAATCCGTGATGATCTCGCCGGCATGACCCACTTTGGCGTTGAGTTGGAAAGAGGCTTCGGACGGCAGCGACAGGTGCACGCTGCCCGAATGGCTCTTGAAAGTGTAGAGGCCGCCCTCTGCCAGCGCGCCCGTGAAACCGAGCGAACTATTCGAGCTGTAGGCTTCGACGTGCGTGTGCGCCAGTTTGGCGAGCGTGATCTCGCCGCTCACGGTCTTGGCGAAAAACTCGTCGCCCGGCTCGTCCGACGCCAGATCGCTTGCCACGATCTCGCCGCCGATGGTTTCCACACGCACACGCCCGCTCGAATTTCTCACGATGATCGTCCCGTTGGCGCTCCACGCCTCGATTGACTTCGTCACGCGCTGCACTTCGATGTCGCCGCTCAAAGTCTTCAAACGCACGTTCGCCACGCCCGCCGCGCTGATGTCGCCCGTGTTGCCTTTGATCTGGACGGTGCTGCCGTGCGGCACGTCGAGTTCCAGGTTGCCGGAGTTGCTGCACAGGCCGGGGCGCGCCGGTTCGGCCTGATCTCTGGCGATGAGCACCTCTATGCGCGTCGCCGGGTTGGGGTCGGCCGTCGCATCGGCGCGGCGCAGTTCGATGCGCGAGGCGTCGTTCGAGCGTGCGCGCACCTCTTTGCGATCCCAGCCGCGCACCACCACGTCGCCCGACTCCACACAGGTCAGAAGCGTCACCGTCGCCTCCGCCGGAAGCGTCTGCTCGGCCGTCACGACCGCCCTCGCGCCTCCGTCTTTCGCGCCCGCCTCAATTCCACGCGGCGCGGCCGCGGCCGTTCCCGAATTGCACAGGAGGCACGCCAGCAGACACACGGCCACCAACGGCAGATAATAACTATTCCGTCTCATCCTGAAAAAAGTTCCTTTAATAATCGGGCGGCGTTGATTTACAGGGCACGCGCCGCTGGAATTGAGCGAGTTAATCACGGCCGCTGGCGAGTTGCGTCTGATCGGCGACGGCGCTCAAGAGTTCGACCTTATTTTGATAGGCGGCGCGCAAAAATTCCTTTGCGTCCGTATCCTGCGGGTTGCGCCGCGCCGCTACGCGCGACGACACGATGGCTTGATTGACGACCGCCAGATTGCGCTCATACTCGGCGCGCAGCGTCGGCGACATGTTCGCCGCACCCTCTGCCTCGATGGCGGAAGTGAGCGAAGCGATAGAGCTTAAATAAGTCTTTTCATCGGCCAGCACCGGCTCGCCCTTGGCCGCCGTGGCGGCGTTGGCAGCGGTCGTGTTCGCGGCGGCAATCGTGTTCGGGGCTTCCGGCTCGCCGCCCCGTTCAGAGCGCGTCCGCGCCGTCGGCGGGCGGACGTTCAGCCCTGCCTTCACGAAACCTGCGCGTTCGCCGCCCCGCGCGGGAGCAGGCGTATTGACTTCTGCGACCTGCGTTTGAACTGCCGTCGCGTCTTTCGGCGTCGCGCCGTTCTCGGTCTGCGCGACTGAAGGCGCGCTCGTTTGATTAACTTTCGCGATCTCTTTCGGAGTGTTCGGGCTATCCGGCGTCTGCATCAAGGCGAAGAAGACGACGGCAAGCGCGAGGGCGGCGACCAGAAAACTCGCGAAGGCGGTCGCCTGCCGCGGCGTGAAGGTCTTTAAAGAAGCGGTGAGCGAAGCGAAGAAAGCGCGCAGGGGCGAGGCGACGGGTGTCGTCGCCGGTGCGAATTGGCGCTCGGCCGCAGTTATCTCGCCAATCGCTTCATTGAGGCGCGCGCGCAACTTCTCCGTCGGCACGCCGGCCGAAAGCGCGGGCGCGAAGGCGCTGGAGAAGAACGCGAGTTCCTCTGTGGCCGCGCGTGCGGCCTCGGTGCAGGGCGCGCAGGCGGCGAGGTGCGCCGCCACGCCGTTCGACACGTCGGGGGAGAGTTCGCCGTCCAGGTACGCTTGCAATGTTCCTTCATCGAGACAGGTCTTCATCGGCGTCCTCCGATCTTTCCGTACACTCTCGCAAATTCCTTTCGCCCACGCGCCACCAAACTGCCCACGTAAGTTTCGTTGATTGATAGTGTCGCCGCAATCTCGCGGTAAGACAAGCCCTGCTGTTTGAGTAAGAGACAACTGCGCATCGGCTCTTCGATCTTTTCCAGCGCGCGGCGCGCTTCTTCGATTTCGGTGTGCCGCTCGTAATCCGCGTCGAGCGGCGCGGTCAACCCGTCCGTCCCGATGGTTTGCTTCGCAAACTCTTCCTCGCGCGCCACCGAGCGCGTGCGGCTGCGCATCGTGTTGTGCGAGAGGTTGATCGCCACGCGCAGCAGCCAGGGGCGCAAAAATTCGTCCGCGGGCGGCTCGGCGTCGAGTTGGCGGTAGAGCCGCAGGAAAACTTCCTGCGTCACGTCTTCCGCCAGACCGGCGTCGCGCAAAAGCGCGTAGGACGTATTGTAGACGGCGCGGTGGTGCAACATAAAAGCCTCGTCAAAGCCGAGAGCGGTCGCGTCTGTCGCTGTCTGCTGGTGGGCGGGGGTAGCCACTGGATTTCTCAGAGCCTCTACGGCCGTGTCGCTCATCTTCGACGCTCTCATCCCTGTAAACACCGCCCGCGCTTCGTTTGTGGCAGAAAATTTCGCGCCTGAGTTGAAACTTGTAGTTCCAGCCCCGTCCGGGGCGTTTGAAAATAGCCCGGCGATAAGATCGCCGGGGAGGCAATTGTTTGTTTTGTTCCGAGTCCCGTAGGGACGGTTGAAAGATTCCTTCAATCGTCCCTACGGGACTCTTAATTATTTCCCCGCACTGTGCACCCCGGCGATAAATGGCCGGGCTATTTTCAAGTGTCCTTACAGGACAAAATCCGTCTGGTCGCTAACGCTCGCGGGGCTGAATATTGTAGTCTGCACTTGTCCGGGCGACCGGATTTTGACAGGCAGGGCGTCGGCTGTCTCAGGAATTTTGTACGCCCCGCCGCCATCACAGGTTTCGCAGAAGTGTGGACTGAAGAACTTGACGACCAACAGCCCGACCCAAGCCCCGAACCAGACGAGCCATAATTCGACGACCGACGCGCTGTACAACAGCCCCTTCATGCGCGCGTGCCGCCGCGAGAGCGTGCCTTACACGCCCGTCTGGCTGATGCGGCAGGCCGGGCGCTACATGCGCGAATACCGCGAGGTGCGCGCCCGCACGACCTTTCTCGAACTCTGCAAGACGCCCGATCTGGCCTCGGAAGTGACGGTTTACGCCGCCGAACGCCTCGGCGTGGACGCCGCCATCATCTTCGCCGACATCCTACTCATACTCGAACCGCTCGGCCTCGAACTCGAATTCGCCAAGGGCGAAGGCCCCGTCATACACAACCCCGTGCGCACGGCGGCCGACGTGGATCGCCTGCGCGAAGTGGAGACGGTCGAGAGTTTGGACTACGTGATGCAGGCGATCACCAAGACGCGGCGCGCGTTGAAACCCGACCTCCCCCTCATAGGTTTCGCGGGCGCGCCCTTCACGCTCGCCTCCTACATCATCGAAGGCGGCGCGTCGAAAAACTACGTTCACACCAAGCGCCTGATGCACGCCGACAGCGGCGCGTGGCACGCCCTGATGTCGCGCATCGCGCGCGCACTCCCCCTCTATCTCAACGCGCAGATCGAGGCGGGCGCGCAGGCCGTCCAACTCTTCGACTCGTGGGTCGGCTGTCTCAGCCCCGAAGATTATCGTGAATTCGTGCTGCCGCACACATTGCAAGCAATTCGCAACATTCGGAAGGGCACGCCCGTGATACACTTTGGGACGGGGACGGCCACGCTCCTCGAACTGTTGCGCGAAGCCGGGGGCGACGTGATCGGCCTCGATTGGCGCATCCCTTTGGACGAAGGTTGGCGGCGCATCGGCTACGACCGCGCCGTCATGGGCAACTTCGATCAAATCCTGCTGTTCACCTCTCCCGCGATAATTCGCAAGCACGTCGGGCGCATCCTTCAACGAGCCGAAGGCCGCCCCGGCCACATCTTCAACCTCGGGCACGGCATCCTGCCGGAAACGCCCGTCGAGAATGTCCTTGCGCTCGTCGAAGCAGTTCACGAGATGAGCCGTAGATGAACGTGTCAGTCTGATCTAAGTCTGATTTAAAGATGAGTGAGAATCTGCTCGACAAACTTCGCTTCTGGGGACGGCATCGCTGCCCGCGCTGCCGCATGCCCCTCTGCGCCGAAGAGTTGGCCTGCCCGGTCTGTGCTCTGGAGATCGTGTTCCTCGGCGAGCGGGGCGAAGTGATGGTCGAGATGGTGGCGGTCGAAGACCCCAACGATTTCGAGAGCGCAGAGGTCAGCGAATACCACCTGACGCTCACGCTCGAAGAGGCGGGCGACATGCACCTGCCGCGCCTACATCTCCCGACGCGCCCGCAACGCGCCGATCTCGTTCCGCTCCCCGGCGGCACGTTCGGCATACGCTTTCACAACCGCATCGCCCTCGAAGACATCAGTCGCGGTTGAGCGCGTCCCCCGTTAGTTTGATAGATCGTCGAAAAGTTACGAGAGAGTTCGACAGGCGTCCCCTCGCCCGTTTGAGCTGAACATAAACCCCTAAACCCCTGAGGATTATCCCCTGATGCTGACGCAAAATAGAAGAACCCCCATCGGCCTACTTGTGTGTGCCGGACTGTTATTCATCTTCGCGGGCGAGGCGGCGGCGCAAAAAACCTGCAAGCCGCGTGTTGACAAAGGAAACATCGCGGTCGAACTCGTCATTCCGAATTTCAACGGCGGGCAGCGCGTCGTGCTGAGCATGCCCGCGAAGGCCAAAGAGATGCGCGCCTTCGGCGACGCCGCGGTGAATCAATCGGCCAATCACGCCTCGCCCGTCTCTTACTCCGTGGTCATCACACAGAAACGCGACGACGGCGTGACGCTCGACTTGAACGTCAGCACGCAGAACAAAAACGGCTCGTGGCAGCTCACCAGACGCACCATCGTCCTGCCCCATGAGACAATCGTCGAGCAGCGTTACATGACCGGCGTGCAGGTGAAGGCTTATTTCAAACTGCGCCCCTTCAATTGCAAGAGCCTCTAAGCCAAAGCCGAAGGCCGCCGGAAGCTGACGATAAACACGAGACTGCTCGACCGCGGGCAGTCCTGAAGTCGCTCGCGCGTTTGATTCGCGGTGGCGATGATTCAAGGGGTTGAATATTAAGGGTCGAATTTCGATGAGCGATTCGCAAACGGCAGCACCTTACGATGCGCTTCTCGTCGTCTCCTTCGGCGGCCCCGAAGCCCCCGACGAGGTGATGCCGTTTCTCGAAAACGTGCTCAGGGGTCGCAACGTCCCGCGCGAGCGCATGCTTGAGGTCGCGCACCACTACGAGCTGTTCGACGGCGTTAGTCCAATCAACGGCCAGAACCGCGCGCTCATCGCCGCGCTCGAACGCGAGTTGGGCGAGAGCAATCTCAACCTTCCCATCTACTGGGGCAATCGCAACTGGCATCCGCTGCTCGCCGACACGCTCCGGCAGATGAAAACCGACGGCGTCCGACGTGCGCTCGCCTTCGTCACCTCCGCCTACAGTTCCTATTCCGGCTGCCGCCAGTATCGCGAAGACATCGAACGCGCGCGCGAAGCCTGCGGCGAAGGCGCGCCGCCAATTGATAAGCTGCGCGTCTTCTACAACCATCCCGGCTTCATCGCGCCGAACGTGGAAAATTTGCGCGCCGCGCTCGCGCAAATACCTTATGAGCGGCGGCGGCACGCGCACGTCGCTTTCACGGCGCACAGCATCCCGCTCTCAATGGCCTCGAACTGCGACTATCAGGCGCAACTGCTCGAAACCTGTCGCCTCGTCGCAGAGGGCGCGGGGCATGCGCGCTGGCAACTCGTCTTCCAGAGCCGCAGCGGCTCGCCCGCGCAACCGTGGCTCGAACCGGACATCTGCGATCACCTGCGCGAGTTGAAACGCACAGGCGCGGCGGACGTGGTGGTCGCCCCCGTCGGCTTCATCTCGGATCACATGGAGGTCTTGTACGACCTCGACACGGAGGCGCAGCAAGTGGCGCGTGAGATCGGACTCAACCTCGTCCGCGCGGCGACCGTCGGCACGCACCCCACTTTCATCAAGATGATCCGCGACCTTATCGTCGAACGCCGGACGGGCGCATCTGCCCGACCCGCGCTCGGCACGCGCGGCGCGAAGGAAGATGTCTGCCCCGCCGATTGCTGCCTGATGGGCGCGGGGCGACCGCCCGCCGCCGCAAACACCGGCAACTCCGCGCGACCCGCATCAACGAATGAACTCCCCGCAAGCAACTAGGCCGCGGCAGCGCGTCGTCATCGTCGGCGGCGGCATCAGCGGTCTCGCGGCGGCGCACGAACTCACACAACATGCGCGGTCTGACAATCGCGCGCTCGAAGTTCTCCTGCTCGAAGCCGCGCCCCGACTCGGCGGCACGGTTCGCACCTCCACCCGCGAAGGCTTTCTGCTCGAAGGCGGCCCCGATGCCTTCATCTCCGAAAAGCCCGAAGCGCTCGCACTCGCACACCGGCTCGGACTCGAATCGCGCCTGCTCGAAACGAACGCTGAGCATCGACGCTCCTTCATCGTGCGCGGCGGGCGTCTGCGCCCCGTGCCCGAAGGCTTTCACCTGCTCGCGCCTTCGCGCTTCGCGCCGTTCGTCACGACGGACATTTTCAGTTGGGCAGGCAAGGCGCGCATGGCGCTCGATCTGCTGCTGCCGCGTCGGCGCAGAGCGCCCGTCAACGGTAACGACGAGGACGATGAAAGCCTCGCGGAGTTTGTCCGCCGCCGTTTCGGGCGCGAGGCTCTGGAACGCATGGCGCAGCCGATGGTCGGGGGCATCTACACGGCCGACCCGGAGCAGTTGAGCCTGCGCGCGACGATGCCGCGTTTTCTCGACATGGAGCGCGCAGACCGCAGCGTGATCCTCTCGATGTGGCGCGCGCGTCGCCGCGCCGCGGCCGATACACGCGGCACGAGCGGCGCGCGCTACAGCCTCTTTCTCTCCTTCGACCGTGGCATGCAAACGCTCACCGACGCCCTCGCCGCCGCGCTCCCGCCGGGCACGGCGCGCACGGGCAACACGGTCGAAGCGATTGACTTCGACCGAGAAACGCGACAATGGAACTTGCGCGTTCGCGCGAGCGACGCGACGGGCGACGGCGCGCGCGCGGCGGACATTGGCGCGACGGCGGCGCGCGAAACTATTGCGGCCGACGCTCTCTGCCTCGCGTTGCCCGCCTACGCATCGGCGCAACTCCTCAGCGGCATAGACTCCGAACTCGCCGCCGAACTCAACAGTATTCCTTACGCCTCGACCGCGACCGTCAATCTCGCCTTCCGCCGCTCGGACATCCCGCACGCGCTCGACGGCTTCGGCTTCGTCGTCCCCTTCGTCGAACAACGCCGGACGCTCGCCTGCACTTTCAGCAGCGTGAAATTCGCGGGGCGCGCGCCCGCCGGTCACGCGCTCCTGCGCGCCTTCGTCGGCGGCGCGCTCCAACCGGAGATGTACGCGCTCGACGAAGACGAGATGCTGGCCGCCGTCCGCTCAGACCTCCGCGCGCTGCTCGGCATCGAACGCGCGCCGCTCTTCGCGCACGTCGAAAAATGGCCGCGCTCGATGGCGCAATATCACCTCGGCCACCTCGCGCGCGTCGCGCGCATCCGCCAACGCCTGCAGAACTTCCCCACCCTTCAACTCGCCGGAAACGCCTACGGCGGCGCTGGTATCCCCGATTGCATTCGCAGCGGACAGACGGCCGCGGAAGAAATGGTGAAGTGAAAAGATTGATCCATTGATCCATTTGTTCATTGATTCATTGATTCGATGAACAAATGAATCAATCTCTTTACTCCATCATTTCATAAGTAGATGACGTGTGACATGCGCCAGACGTGTGCGGGGATTGAGCCGGGCGGGGATGTGGTGAGCAGGATGACGTAGTGCGAGTCGGCGTTGCTGGAAGCGGCGGCGAGCGACGACCAGAAATCGGGTTGCACTTCGGTCGCATCCAGAGGCTCTTGCGGGCAGACGAGGGCGAGGCGGCGCAGCGATGCATAGAGATGTTCGCGACCCGCGCCGTAGTGTCCTACCTCCGCGCCGAGCGTGAGGCGGACTTCGGCGCGCTCTTCGAGGAAATGTGCGACGAGTGAGGCCGCTTCCGTCACGCCGCGTTCAAAACGCGCGTCGAAAGTTTGCCCCGTGTCGCTTCCCCCATTCGTTGCGTCGCCGCCGCCGTTGTTGCGCGTGTCGAAGACGATGTGGACGCGCCGCTCGTCTTCGGAAGTAAACTCGCGAACGATCAGACGCGCGGCGCGCGCCGTCGCCTTCCAATCGATGTGGCGCATGTCGTCCTGCGGTTGATAGTCGCGCAAACTGTGCAGGTCGTGCCCCGCGCCGCGGCGGGCTGAGAGCAGGTGCCCTGCGTTCATGGGCAGCAGGTGCAGTTCGTCGCTCGCGGCTTCGAGTTTGGGATAGATGACGAGTTCGACGTTGCGCGCGCGCAATCTGCGGCGCAGGCGGAAGAAGCCGAAGGGGAAGCGCGTGGAGAGTTCAAAGCCTGTGACGAGGACGTGGCCGCGCCGTGGAAACAACTGCTCGACGCGCTGCTCGGCCTTCGCGCAACGGGGCACATAGATGAAATAGGCGAGCGTGCGTCTGAGATAGCGCGGGCGCTTCTGGCGTCGCCGCTTCTTCCCGCGACGGCCGCGCGGCGCCGTCGTCTCGTCTTCGGCGAAAACCTGATTGCGCGCTTCGATGAGGATGGAGAAGGACGGCAGCAGGCGTTTCGTGTTCTGGAGACTGACGAGGACGGGCGCGGGTTCGCCCGCGAAGATGTGATCGGGGAAACGCGCCGAGACGACGAGGTCGCGCAGACTGGCGCGCGCCGCCGACCACGCGACGAAGAGCGTCGAGGCCAGCACCGAAAATATGAGGAAGAGCAGGTTGTTGCCCGTGTTATAGGCGGCGAAGGCGACGGAGAGAAAGATGCCTATGAAGATGAGGCCGCCGGTCGTCACCTGAAACGGCGGGTCGAGCCGCCCGACCTCCGCGCGCGCCGAACGCAGGAGCGGCGGGACGACGAAGATCGTGATCAGTGCGACGAACACGAGCGACGTGATCGCGCCCGCGCGCGCCAACTCCCAATCGCCGCTCCGCCGCGCCCAAGACGTGACGATTGCCACGATGAGGCCGCACCCGACGAGCAGCGTCCCGAAGATGGCGTTACGCCACACGCGCAAACTTTGCAAGGAATTCATCTACCTAATATCGAAGCATCTCATTCTCTGCTGTTTAGCGCCCATGCACTTGATTCTGTTTCTGAGGGCGACAATGACATATTTAAGTGAGCAGACCGGTCAGCATTAACGGGCTGAAGTTGGATACTGACATGTGCCTCATTCAGGGGAATAATACTTGGAGAACTTCCGCGTGCTTCTGCGTAGAGGTTAATCATTTGAGGCTTATCTATTACTATTTGACCGGCGGGAATATCAATGTAATAGCCCTCTCCTTCGTGCTTTGAAAGAACGAATTTATCGAATACAAATCGCATCTCATCTTTGGAAAAGCTTAAATCGCCACTGCACTGATGGAAGGGAATAACAATACCCAATTTGTCTCCTGGCACAACGTAAATTTTAGCCACTAATTTCAATTCGAGATTCCCCTGCGCATCAATCGCATTAACAACCAACCTTGCATCGAGCAATTGTAGACTTGGAAGTTTAGTCAGTGGGAGTAGCAATCGTAATAATTCACTGCGTCTTGCAGAGCGTGTGCGTGTGCCTTCACGCCACGGAACTTCGAGCTTATCATCTGCCGCCCTCGTCTTAACAACAAAAGGTGCGTTGTCGGTAGTAAACACAAGCGCAACAAGAGTTTTACCTTTTACTTGCACATTCTGATCAATCATATCTGGGGCAATTTCATCAAAATGAGATTTTACTTGTTCATACCAATTAGCCATTTCTAAGTGATCTACGCCTAATACGCCTGACTTTTCATTAAGCCCTATAATCCACAAGATACGCTCACCGCGTGCTGCATTAGCATGAGCAGCAATTCTACGTGCTGCTTTGTAAAAGTCAGTAGGCCATTCTGATTTTAGTTCAACTAGAGAATCTTCATGTGGTTGACCAGACTCTACTTGATCAATCACGCTTAGTACCCATGCAATTATGTCTTGATTTCTCATAAAAATTTTAGAGCTAGGTGATTTAGAGCGGCACGCTGATCGTCTTCATCAGTTCGCGCAGGACGGCCTCGGCCTCTTCGCTGCGCCGGAGGCTGGAGGAGAAGCGCGAGTTGACGACGAGGCGGTGCGCGAAGACGGGCAGGACAAGCCGTTTGATGTCGTCGGGCACGCAGTAGGCGCGGTCTTCTGTGAGGGCGAGGGCTTGCGCGGCGCGAAAGAGCGCGAGCGTGCCGCGCGGTGAAACTCCGAGGTCGAGCATCTCGGACGTGCGCGTGGCCGAGACGATGCGCATCAGGTAATCGACGAGCGCATCGTCCACCGTGACGCTCGCCACGTTTCGTTGCAGCGCGGCGACATCTGCGGCCGACAGCACGGCGCGCACCTCTGTGAGCGGGTCGCTTATGGCGCGGTCGCGCAAAATCACCTTCTCCATTTCGGCGTCCGGGTAGCCTATGCGCAGGCGGAGCATGAAGCGGTCGAGTTGCGATTCTGGCAGAGGGTACGTGCCGTGGTGCTCGATGGGGTTCTGCGTGGCGACGACGATGAAGGGCGCGGGCAATTTATAAGTCGTGCCTTCGACCGTGACGTGGCCTTCGCCCATCGCTTCGAGGAGCGCGGACTGCGTCTTCGGCGTGGTGCGGTTGATCTCGTCGGCGAGCACGACGTTGGCGAAGATGGGGCCGGGCTTGAACTCGAAGACGCCCGTCGGCTCGTTGTAGACCGAAAGGCCGATCACGTCCGAGGGCAGCAAGTCCGAGGTGAACTGAATGCGTTGAAACGTGCAGTCGAGCGCACGCGCGAGCGCCTGCGCGAGCGTGGTCTTGCCGACGCCGGGCACGTCTTCGACGAGCAGGTGTCCGCCCGCGAGCAGCGCCACCAGCGCGAGGCGCACCGCTTCGCTCTTGCCCTTGATGACGCCCTCGATGGCCGCGTGAAGTTGCGCGACGCCATCGGCCGCCGCAGAAGACACCACTACTGCGGACGCCGCTTCCGCTTCCCCCTTGCCCTGCGCCGTCTGTAAACGTCTCATCAATCGCTCCCCTGTGTCTTCCGCTCGCTTTATTCTACATGAAAGAGAGGTCAGAGGTTAGAGGCTAAAAGCAGAGGTCAGAGGCTAGAGGTCAGAGGTCAGTGAAATCACATCCGGCTTTCACTGACCTCTGACCTCTAACCTCTGACCTCTTGAGTTGTTGAAGTGACTTGCCGCGCGGCGGTGTAGTAGAATCCGTGTCGCCGGATTGACGAAAGACTTCGCGAGCGTGGCGTGTGAATAACGGAACTCGCGACGGTCTCTTTCGTGTAAACAGTGGCAGAATTTAGATCCCCACCCTTTGAGGAAGTGAAGATGTCCCAAGATTTAAAACGTCGCAAAAATGAACGCGGATTTTCGCTCATCGAGTTGATGATCGTGATCGCAATTATCGGAATTCTCGTCGGCGTCGGCATCCCTGCGTGGCAGTCGAGCGTGCGCTCGGCCAATCAGGCCGCCGCCATCCGCACGCTTCAGGCCATCGCCGTCGAGCAGCGCATTTATTACAACTCGCACAACCGCAGCTCCTACGGCACGTTCGATCAACTGATCGCCGACGGGCAGTTAGACCGCCGCTACGCGGGCGAGGAGCCGCTCGTCGAAGGCTACATTTTCCGCCTCAAGACGACGCCGAAGACCGGCAACCAGCCGCCGATGTATACCGTCAACGCCGACCCGCAAAAGCCCGACGGCGTGACCGCGACGGGCAAAGAGTTCTACTACATCGACGCCAACGCCAGCACCATCCACGTCAACGGCACGCAATCGGCCGGCCCGAACGATCCGCCGATGGGCGGGCAGTAGTCGCAGGCGCGACTACTTGACCGGCACACCTGTTCGGGGGAGCGTCAAGCGAGCGCGCCTCGCTTGACGCTCCCCCGCCCGCTTTGTTAGCATGCCGCCTCTTTAAACATTCTCTTGTGCTCGCTTAGCTCAGTTGGTAGAGCACACGCTTCACACGCGTGGGGTCGCAGGTTCGAGTCCTGCAGCGAGCATTTTTTCCCGCCTCAATCAATAGTAAAGGACACACACGATGCTTGAGCATCTGACGTTGGATGCGCTCTCGGCGCAGTTGCACACGAAGTTCCGGGTCGGTCTTGAGCCGGAGAAGACGGTCGAGTTGGAACTGGTCGAAGTGCAGGCTCACGGCGACGTGGCGGGGCAGGCCGAACGGTTCTCGGCCTTCTTTCGCGGCCCTCTCGCTCAGATGTTGCCGCAGAACACTTACCCGATGGAGCACGAACAACTGGGAAGCGTGGAGATATTCATCGTCCCCGTCGGCAAGGACGACAAAGGCTTTCAATACGAGGCGGTTTTTAGCCGGGTGAAGTAGCGTCGGCGGGCGGTGGCGGCGCGGTGGTGGCGGCGGGTCGTCGCTCCATGTGGATGTACGCGCCCACGTCGTCGATCTGCGAGAAGCCGAATCGCTGGTAGAAACGCAGCGCGGCGGTGTTCAGTTTGAAGACCATGTGGCGCAGCGGCAAGCCCCTCTGTTCGGACTCGGCCAAGAGGCTCTTGAGCAACGTCGCGCCGATGCCCTGATTTTGAAATTCCGGCAGGATGGCGATGTCGAGCAGTCGAATCTGTTCGGGCGTGCGGCCGATCCACAATCTTCCGGCCGGGCTTCCACGGTAGAGTATGACGTTGTATTCGGCGTCGGGGAAACGCTCGTTGTACTGCGCGTACTGCGCCTCGAATTGCGAACGCACGAACGCGCGCTTCTGCTCCTCGTCCCAAGGCACGAGCGCCATCTCGTCGGCGCGCGAACTGGCGTACACCCGCAGCAGAAAGTCTTCGTCGCCCGGTTCGACCGGGCGCAGGCGAACGTCGCCGCCGCCTTCGTCAAGTGGGTGCTCCACCCTCTCTCCCGCCTCCGTCAAGATATTCTTCTCAAGTAGATTTTATGATCCGTGTGCGCGCGGCATCACTCCTTCATGGAGCCTTGCGCCGGTCGGGTGTGATTGATGACCGCCGAGTAACAAGTGTCATTCCCTTTTTTACCGGCATCGACCAGAAACAGGGAGAACTTTCCGAGCGCCCCGTGCTCCAGCACGTAGGTCTGTTGAAGGTCTGACAGTTTGCCGTTGGCGCGGAACATGAGCAGGAAGCTCTCGCCTTCCGTGCGCGCCATCCCCTTGCGCACTCGCGGCCGCTGGTCGATCACTTCGACGAGCGTCAACTGCACCGTCCGAAACGGCCCCACCGTCACGCGGAAGTCGCTCTGCAGATAAGGCTCGAAAGTGGCGCGCGTGAAATGAAAGACCGGGTCGCCCGCCGCTTGCGCCGGGATTTGATAGTTGCCGTGGGAATCCTTCAGCCTGTCTTTTTGTCCGAAGGCGAAACGGGCTGAATAGGAGATGAGTCCGACTGCGGCGACGGACATAAACGCGGATTTCAAAAAGTCACGACGGGGGGTGGACATGAAATTTTCAGACTCCTGATTGTAGACGAATTAACAGAAGATGTTGCGAGCGTGGAAAGCTGGCGGAAAGCCAAAGTGCCCTTCGAGTCAGGAGTGTAATGGTTTTAATAAGAATTGACAACGATAATTTCGGATATTTAACAGTGGCATGTATTTCTTCTTGAAATTAGCGGGGTCAAGTCTTACAATGTCGGCCTCGCGCGGGATCCAGCCTTTCCGAATCCTGTAGAAACCCCGGCACCAAATAGTTTGACCCGGCCACGCGCCGCACGCTGGTGACTTAGAACCCAAGGTCAAGACGAACCATCCGGTAACTCAGCTTCGACCGCTTTTGTCGAAGTGTGCTCTTTAACTTCATTCCAAACTACCCAGAGGATTGTTCTCTGGAGTCGTGTCAAGTAAGGAGAAATGCATGTCCGAACCGTTTCTCAGTGA
>DASVPS010000151.1:0-11690 GCA_036389555.1 Pyrinomonadaceae bacterium | reverse complement strand
CTTTTACTCATCACTCATCACTCATCACTCATCACTCAAAGTATCGTCTTCCCCATGGCCGAGAGGATGAGTTCCACGCCGAGTTCAGCCGTGCGGTTGTTAAAGTCGAGGGCAGTGTTGATTTCGACCACCTCGAAGGCGATCATGCCGCCCGCCTCCGCGATCTTCTCCAACGCCAGGTGCGACTCGCGGTAAGTCAGCCCGCCGCGCACGACCGTGCCCGAACCCGGCGCGTCGCCCGGGTCGAGCGCATCGACGTCGAGCGTGACGAAGTAACCGCCCGGCGCTTGTTTCGCGATAGCAATCGCGTCGTCGATGCACGCGCTCATCCCGCGCTCGTCGATCTCGCGCATGGTGAAGAAGCGCATGCCGAGTTTGCGTATCAACTCGCGCTCGGCCGGGTCGAGATCGCGCGCGCCGAGGTGCGCGCAGTAACGCGGGTCGAGTTTGGGTGCAAAGCCCGCGACGTGCGTCAGTTCCGGCGCGCCGTAGCCGAGCAGCGCGGCCAGCGGCATGCCGTGGACGTTGCCGGAAAAAGTCGTCTCCGGCGTGTTCATGTCCGCGTGCGCGTCGAACCAGATCATGCCGATAGGCTGCCCTTTCTCATGGAAGATTGACGCCGCGCCCGCCACCGAGCCGGCGGCGATGGAATGATCGCCGCCGAGGATGATCGGGAACTCGCCCGCGCGCATCGCCCGCTGCACTTCGGCCGCCAGTTCTTCGCAGGCGATGCTGATCTCGCGCAGGTACTTCGCCTTGTCCTGCGCCGCCGCGATAGATTGCGGCCGCTCCAGGCGCATGTCGCCGAGGTCGCGCACCTCGTAGCCGAGCAATGCGAGACGCTGGTTGAGACGCGCGACGCGCATCGCCGCCGGCCCCAGATCAACGCCCGCCGTCGCCGCCCCGAAACTAAGCGGCACGCCGATGATGCTCACGCGCCGCCCATCGCCGGGGAGGAGATTGTTGATTGAAGATTTCGGCTGGTCGTCCAAAGCTGACATAACTCTCCGAGGCGGCGGGCAGAGTTTTCACCCGCCGAGGTTGAGGTTGAAGCCGCTGCCGCCGCTGCTCCCCTGCGATGGGAAGAAAGGCTTCAACAGTCCGGCGAAGGCCGCGAGGTTGCGCGTCTGGATCAACAATTCGCCGGGGCCTGCGAACTCCGCGACGATCCCCTCGCCGCTCACCATCGTGCGGAAGAAACCGGACGCGGCCTTGCGCAGAGAGTATTGCAGCGACGATTCCCACGCGACGAGATGACCTGTGTCCACCACGTAGCGCTCGCCCGCGCGCAGTTGCTTGCGATGGATCGCGCCGAAGGACGTGAGCAGCAGCAACCCCGTGCCCGACACCTGCATGACGAACAACCCCTCGCCGCCGAAGAACGTTTTCGCGCCGCCCCACTTCGTGTCTACGGTCAGGCTGGCGTCGCCCGCGAGGTATGAACTCGACTGCACCATGAACACCTGATTGCTGAGTTCGATGGCGGCGATGTCGCCCGGCGCGCCCGGCGCGAACGAAACTTCGCCGGGGCCGCCGCGCGCCGTGAAGGTCGAGACGAAGGCCGACTCGCCGCCGACCGCGCGCTTCAAAGCGCCCATCAGCCCGCCCTTCATCTGCGACTGCAACTCGACGTTGGCCGACATCGAAACCATCGCGCCCGCCTCGGCCAGAATAGACTGCTCCGCCTGCAACTGAATCACCGCGAGCGCGAAAGAGGGTTGGTGCAAAACCTCAAAACTGTAACCGCGCCCCTGCCCGCGCGAATCCGCGTCAATGTGGATGCCGTGACCGCCGACACCAACGCCCGCCGCCGTCGCGCCGCCTCCGCTCGCAAAGTTTGGCGCGGGCTGCGGCTGCTGCTCGGCCGCTCCGGGCGTCATGCGCGTCCCGCAGGCTCCGCAAAACTGCGCCCCGCTGATTACACCCGCCCCGCAATTCGGGCAATTCATACTCTGACTCCTTTCGACTTTTCCAGAATGATTTTGACCGCCTCTTCCGGCGTCGCCGCCAGATCGAGTATGCGCACGTCTTCCTCGCTCACGACCAGATGCTTGCGCCAAGCCTCTACGATGGGCGGCCAGCAGTCGCCGAGCAAAACGAGCGGGCGCGGTTCGATGACGCGCGTCTGGATTTTGTTCCAGACGAGCGAGAGTTCCGTGACCGTGCCCATCCCGCCGCGCAGTGCGACGAAGCCGACCGAGCGCGTAATCAGGTGTTGCAGGCGGTCATAAAAATGCGGTGTCGCCACTTTGTCTGTGAGGTAACGGTTCGGCTCTTTCTTGAACTGGTTCAGGACGATGCCGAGCACGCGCCCGCCGCGTTCGTGCGCGCCCCGGCTAGCCGCCTCCATCACGCCCAGATAGCCGCCCGTGCAGATCGTAAAACCCGCCTCCGCCAGAAGTTGCCCCACGCGGCGCGCTTCAGCGTACTCGGCGCAGTCCTCGGCGCACTTCGAGCCGCCGAAAATCGTCACGATGCGTTCCTGCATATCGTTAGTCATGGCTGATGCTTATCGTCGGCGAACCGGACGCATTACCGCTGAAGGGGAAAACTTCCCTCCGCGTCTGCGCGAATTTTCTTCCGTCGAACGCGAACACAAAGCGCGTGAACGCCCTGGCGACGTATTTTCCAATTTCCTTCGGGTCGGGCTTTCGAGCAAAAGTCCCACCCGCGTAGCGACATTCTCTGAACACTTCCATGGTGATAATTCCCTGCTCGACGACGAAAGATTTCAGCCCGCACCCGTCGGCCTGACTGCCGACTTCCAGTTGCCAGAATAATCTAACTTTACCCCGCCGCGTCGAATAAAAATAGAGCAGGTCTGTGCCGCCGTCGCTTGAGACGCCCGCCGCTATAAACGCCACCCGGACGAGCGCCTCTTTCTCTCCGTCACCCGTCAGATCGACATAGTGCGCACTTTTAAACTCGGCGGTGTAAAAAGAATGATTCTCTTCGTCCGCGTATTCGTAAGCACCGTCCCTGAGCCGCAGGTTTCCCGTCAGCCCATTTACCGGATATGAGAAATTCCTGAAGTCGATGTCTCTGTATGCGCGCGGGACTTCTTCTGTTTTCTCCGCGCCCTTTGCCGTATCGCCGCCGCTCGCCGACGCGGGCGCTGCCTGTGTCGCCGTCGCCGGTGCGTTGTGATTCGCGTCGGCGCGGGGAGCAATGCGCCTCGCGCAATTCGAGCCGCAGGTGAGAGCTACGCCCAGCAGCAGCAACGCGCGTTTCAACATCGGGTTCAGGGCTTGAGACGGTAGAGCATGCGCGGGAAAGGGATGGTTTCGCGCACGTGCTCGATGCCGCACATCCAGGCGGTGCAGCGTTCGATGCCCATACCGAACCCGGCGTGCGGGACGCTGCCGTAGCGTCGCAAATCCAGATACCACTCGAACGCCTCGCGCGGCAGTTCGTGCGTCTTGATCTGTTCTTCGAGGAATTCGAGCGACGTGGCGCGTTCGCCGCCGCCGATCACTTCGCCATAACCCTCAGAGGCCAGCACGTCAACGCCGAGCGCGAGTTCCGGCCGCTCCGGGTCGCGCGCCATGTAGAAGGCTTTGATGGCCGCCGGGTAGCGATGCACCATGACAGGCTTCTCGAACTGTTTCGAGATGTAGGTTTCGTCCGGCGCGCCGAAGTCGCCGCCCCACTCGAAGCGCGCTTCGAGTTCGCCGCGCTCGTGCCCTTCGTGAAGCATGCGTACGGCATCGTCGTAATGCAGGCGCGGGAACGGCGGCACGATGAGTTCGAGTTTCGACGTGTCGCGTTCGAGCACTTTCAACTCTTCCTGTCGCTCTTCGAGCACGCGGGCAGCGATGTTCGCGATGAAACGCTCGGCCAGATTCATCACGTCGTCCAGATGTGCGAAGGCCATCTCCGGCTCGACCATCCAGAACTCCGTCAGGTGGCGGCGCGTCTTGGAACGCTCGGCGCGAAAGGTCGGGCCGAAGCAATAGACTTTGCCGAAGGCCGCGGCGGTCGCCTCGTTGTAGAGTTGGCCGGACTGCGTCAGGTAAGCCTTCTCGTCGTTGAAATAGTCAACCTCGAAGAGGGTCGTCGTGCCCTCGCAGGCGGCGGGCGTCAGGACGGGGGCATCGGCGAGCGTGAAGTTATCGTTGTCTAGAAAGTCGCGCACGGCGCGCACGACCGTGTGGCGCACTTTGAGGATCGCGTGCTGGCGGCGCGAGCGCAGCCAGAGATGCCTGTGATCCATCAAAAATTCCGTGCCATGTTCCTTCGGTGTGATCGGGTAGCCCTCGACCGCGTGCAACACTTCCGCGCCGACGACATCCACCTCGAAGCCGCCCGGCGCGCGTTCGTCCGCGCGCACTGTGCCGCGAATCGAGAGCGCGGTTTCCTGCCCCAGATTCTTGAGCGCGTCCCAGACCTCTTCGGCCACCGCTTTTTTGAAGACCACGCACTGCACGATGCCCGTCCCGTCGCGCAGTTGCGGAAACAAAAGTTTGCCGCTCGAACGCAAATTGTAGAGCCACCCGCGCAGCGTCACCTCTTCCCCGATGTGCTTCGATAGTTGATTGATATAAACCTGCGGCGAGCCATTCTCCGTCGCCGTCAGTTCCCTTTGATCTGTCTCTTCAGTTGCCATTTCCACCTTCTACCATTTTCGATTTACGTTTCGCTGACATCTCAATTGCGACCGTCTCATTTGCCGCCGACGCGCGCGCGGATCGTTTCGCGCAGCACGGGAAATCGCGCCAGCCATTCCAACGCCTGCAAGACGATCATAAGCACCGGGTTGATAAAATGCGCGTAAACTTCGCCGCGCCCGCACACGCCGCTTTGATACGAGAACGTCCCGACCGCCTTCAAACAACGCTGCACGGTCATCAGACGAAACTCTCGCCCGAAGTCGTCCGGGTCGAGCGCGTCGAGACCGCGCTGTCGTCGCTCCTCCAAAAAATATAACCTGCGCTCGCGTATCTCCGCGAGCGAGGGCACGCCGGTCTGGCGGTCGAGCAGCAGCGAGACGAGGTCGTAACTGGCCGGCCCCATCCGCGCGTCCTGGTGATCTATGACGCGCAGGCGGTTCTGCGCGTCAACGAGCAGGTTCGACGTGTGAAAGTCTCTATGGCAGAGCACGCGCGGGCGGGCGGCGAGCTCCGAGGCGAGGTCGTTGAGTTCGGCGCGCAGTTCGGCCTGCGCGCCGTGTTTCAGAATCTCGCCGCAATAACTTTTGAAATAGTGTTCGAGAAAATATTCCAACTCCCAGGAGAGCTTGGCTTCGTCGAAGGCGAGGCGCGAGGCGATGGAGTTGCGCTCGAAGGCGAGCGGGGTCGCCGCCTGAATGTCTGCGATGAGGGAGATGGCGCGTTCGAGATAAACTTCGCGCTCGTCGTCGCCCACGGTCTCGAAGACGCGCCGGAGTTGGCGGTCGCCCAAATCCTCCTGCAAGATGATGCCGTGCGAGGCGTCAACGTCTAAAATTTCCGGCACGGGCAGACGCGCCCCGACGAAGAGGCGCGTGACATCCAGAAACGGATGAATTTCCGGGTCGAACGGTTCGGGATAGACGGCTGCGACGGCCGTCTCCCCACCCTTCCAGGGGACGCGGAAATACTCGCGGGTCGAAGCATCGGGCGTGAGCGCGAGGATTTTCTCCGCATCCAGATTGGCGCGGACGAGATAGTCGCTGAGTCGTTCATGCGCTGTGGAGATAAACGCATTCGCGGTGATACCCGACGGGTGGCTCATGGGTTTACGGGGCGCGGGGCGGAGAGACTCGGAGCACGTAATCGGCCGCTCACTTTCGGTCAAGCCTCGTTTTTGCCCGCTATCTATGCTTTTTCGGAGCGCGTGGAATTGTATCACTGCGCGAGTGGGACGACAAAATTGTCTCCGCGAACCTCTCCCGCAAGCGCCTTCGCGGGTCGCTCCTCGGCACGGACGAGCGCGGCGCGCACAACCGCCGCATCCTCGATCACTTCTCCCGCTCCGATTCGCACGCCCGCACCGAGCACTGCGCGATGCACGCGCGCACCCGCTTCGACCCGCACGTCTTCCCAGAGTATAGACTCGCTCAAGTCCGCGCCCGGCTCGACAGAGGAATCTCTGCCGAGTTGAACGTCGCGCCCTTCGAGTCGCATGAGGGCGAGGCTGATGTCGCGGTAGCGCCGGATGGTGGAGAGTTCGTGCCACATCCCGCCGCCGATGTGCGCGGCGATGCGTTCGCCATGCGCGATGGCCGGCAGGTACACGTCCGTGACGGAATGCGAGAAGACGCCGCGCGGGATGTAATCGAAGATGCGCGGTTCGAGAATTTGAATCCCTGTGAACATCAGCGGCGCGTCGTCAACACTCTGAGCACTGCCCGGTTCAGAAACGCTGTTCGCGCTTCCGGCGTTATCGGACGCGAAAGCGGGATAGCCGCCGAAACTCTTAATCAGATTGTCTTCGACTTCGATGGTGCTGTAGCGTTCGCGTTCGACGTTACGACGCAGGACGAGCGTGGCGAGCGCGCGTTCGCGGCGGTGTGTGGCGAGCGCCGCGCGGAGGTCTATGTCGGTGGCGATCTTGCCGTTGACGGCGATGAAGGTATCGCCTTCGAGGTAGGCGCGGGCGTTGTCAATCGCGCCGCTCGTGCCGAGAATGACGGGTTCTTCGATGTAACTGAGCCGCACGCCGAAGTCGCGCCCGTCGCCGAGCGCGGCGCGCACGGACTCTGGCCGGTGGTGCAGGTTGACGATGATCTCGCCGCACCCGAAACGCGCCAGATATTCCGCGACGTAGCCGACGAGCGGACGCCCCATGAAAGGAAGCGCGGGCTTCGCGCGGTCGAGCGTCAAAGGCCAGAGGCGTGTGCCGTAACCGGCGGCAAGGATCATCGCACGCATAAGTCCAACTCAAAAATCGTCCAGAGTGTCCGGTCGCGCCGCCGTCTTCTCACTTATCTATGCTGGAGATGGCGAGCGGCATCAATTCGAGAAAGTGCGCGGAGGCTTTGTTTCCGCCCGCCGCTTCCGCTTTGGTGGCCGGGCGGATCGAAACCACCTCTTCCACGCCCTCTTCGAAACCGATCCTGAGTCTGACGGCGAGTCCGAGCGCCTCGTCAAAATTGTGTGCGAAGTAGCGATTGTAATGCACGCCGCCGCCTTCGTTGTTAGTCCAGTTGATCGCCTCGACGATGTGGGGAGTCTCCGCCACCTGCGCACGCGCTTCGGCGTCCGCGAGCGGCATGTGCTCGAAGTTGTAAGTCGCGCCGGCGTGCGGGTCGAACGTATAGCCCTGATCCAATTTTTTCACTTAAACCAACCTTTCATGATACAGACAAATTTTGTAACGGCGACAAGTGTACTTTGCGCAGGGCGGGAACACACGTCCGCGAGAGGCGGCGCGCGCGAGACCGCCGCTGATTTCAAACTCTGACGGGCGCAACTGTTAAGAGACCTGCGCGGCGTCGCGGATGGTGAGATCGAACGTGCCGGGGGCGACTTTGCGGAAACGCCCGTTGCGATTGAGGGAGACGGCGATGCTGATCGTGGGGTTGTGGCCGGTGAACTGGAAGCCGCCTTCGAGCAGACGGTTGTAAATCTCGTTGACGTGGAGCGGCGCGCCCGCTTCGCGCAGGAGCAGCGCGGTGGCCTGCGGGATCGTGCGGTCGAGAAAACGCTCGCTCGTCACCTCTACGTCCGTGCGCACGGGCGGCAGGGTCGAACGCGGCACGGTTTGATAAGTCGGCTGGCGGCTGCTGTTGCGCCCTTGAAAATCATCGCGCCGCAAGGCCACTTCGATCTCGGCGTCGGAGGGCGACTGCTGCTGCTGTTGTTGCTGCGAGGGCACGCTGTTGAGGACGGAGGAGAGGATGCGGAACATCGCGGCCTCGGTCTGCGTGGCGATGGCGTCCATCTCGCCGAGTTCGGTGCGCAGTTTCTCGGCTTCGAGTTCGAGGTCTGCGAGCCGCGCGGCCAGACGGTTGCGCGTGGCGCGCGTCTGGCGCAGGCTCTGTTCGAGCGTGGCTAAGAGATTATCGTCAGGCATAAGAACAAGATTGAAAGATGAGAGATGAGGGATAGAGATGCGTCAGTTGTAACCCGTTCAGACGGGCTGGTGCGACGGTAGTTTTCATCTTTCGACTTGACGGCATCAACGTTTTTTTAACGGTCGCGCTCAAGTATGAAAGTCGGGATCGAACTCAAGGCATCACGGTACTTTGTGTCGGGCAGCACGTCAAGAGAATTTCTGGCGGCGGCGGCGAAATCGTTGGCGCGCTGGCGCGCTCGTTCCAGCGCCCCCGACTGTTCGGCGGCTCTCATCAGAGAGGCGCGCGTGATGGCATCGTAAGTCCCTTCGCGCATCACGGTCTGGATGGCGGCGCGCCGGTCGCGTTCGGTCTCAAGCAGGTAGATGAGCGGGAGCGTCAGTTTGCCTTCGAGCAGGTCAACTCCGGCGGCCTTGCCGAGCGCCTCGTCGGTGGCGGTGAAATCGAGCAGGTCGTCCACAAGTTGGAAGGCCGCGCCGAGGTTCATGCCGTAGTTGCGCAGCGCGAGTTGCGTCTCGACATCCGTACTGCCGAGCATCGCGCCGATCTCGCCGCACGCGCTGAAAAGGTACGCGGTCTTGCGCATCAGGATGTCGAAATACTGTTCTTCGGTGACATCGGCGCGACCGAGCGTCGTCAGTTGCAATATCTCGCCCTCGGTCATGCGGCGCGTGACGGCCGTGAGGATGTCAAGCACGGGCAGAGAGCGTTCGGAGAGGCTCGCCTCGAAGGCGGACATGTAGAGCCAGTCGCCCATCAGCACGGCCGTCTGGTTGCCGAAGCGATGGTTGATCGAAGGACGATTGCGGCGCGTCTCCGCGTTGTCGATGATGTCGTCGTGAACGAGCGTCGCCGTGTGTAGAAACTCCATGACGGTCGCCATGCGGATGACGTTCGGCTGCGCGGCATCGCCGCCCGCGGCGTAGTTTGACAGGATGGTGAGCGCGGGGCGCACGCGCTTGCCGCCGGACGCGCGCAGGTAGTCGCCGATGTAGGCGATGACCTCTATGTTGGAGCGCGCCTGCCGCTCGAACTCCTCTTCGACCGAGGCCAGTTCCGACGCGATCAAACTAAAGATGCGTGTCGCCGCAACTTGCGGCGCTTCGACGGCGGCGGGATGGCTGGAGAGGCTCATAAGCGACGGGTGACAGGTGACGGGTGACAGGTGACAAGAATAAAGACAGACGCCTTTATCCCGTCACCTGTCACTTGTCACTCGTCACTAATTCGACCTGTAGTTCGTGTACTGCATATTGATGTTGAAATCTTTGGCCTTGAGTTTGGCGATGATGTCCTGGAGCGTGTCGCGGTCTTTGCCCGCGACACGGACGACATCGCCTTGAATCGAGGCCTGCACTTTGGCTTTCGTGTCCTTGATGAACTTGACGATCTCTTTCGCCTTCTCGGTCGGGATGCCCTGCTGGATGGCGACGTGCTGGCGCACCGTGCCGCCCGCCGCCGGTTCGATGCGCCCGTAATTGAAAGCCTTGAGCGGCACGCTGCGACGAACGAGTTTCTGCTGCAGGATGTCATTCATGTTGCGCAGTTTCGTCTCGTCCTCGGCGGTGAGGATGAGTTCGTTCTCTTCCAACACGACGGCGGCCGCGCTGCCCTTGAAATCGAAACGCTGCCGCACCTCTTTCATCGTCTGGTCGAGGGCATTGTTGATCTCCGCGCGATCAATCTGCGAAACGATGTCGAATGTATTTTGTTGAGCCATAAGTTAAGGGCGCGTGGCAATTGTCGAGTTAGAACAACTTTTCACATCCTTCGCCGTAGCATTTATAACATTAACGCGCGCGCGGTAAAAGTTGCCCCGGCCGTGTGTCTGAGATGGAGCGGAGGCGCGAAACGCTCTGCCGCTATTCCGTGCGGGAAAGGTTGAAGAATCGCTGAAAGTTGCCGGTCGTGATCCGGCCGAACTCCGCGACTTCGACGCCGTGCAACTCCGCGAGGCAGCGCGCCGTTTCGACGACGCGCGCAGGCTCGTTGCGCCGCCCGCGAAAAGGGACGGGCGTCAGGAACGGGCAATCGGTCTCGACGAGCAAGCGTTCGACGGGCACGCGCCGCGCCACGTCGCGCAACGCCTCTGCCTTCTTGAAGGTGACGTTGCCTGCGAACGAAATCATAAAACCGAGTTCAAGCACGCCCGCGGCCATCTCGTAGCCGCCGCCGAAACAGTGCATGATGCCGCCCCGCCCCGCCCCATCCCATTCCGCACGCAAAATTTCCACGGTCTCTGCGTCCGCCTCGCGCGAGTGGATGATGACGGGCAGGTTCAACGCGCGCGCCATACGCAACTGCCGCGCGAACACTTCGCGCTGCACCTCGCGCGGCGAGTTGTCGTAGTGGTAATCCAACCCGATCTCGCCCCACGCGATGACGCGCTCGCTGCTCCGCGCCAACTCATACACGCGCCCCGCCGCCCCGTCGTCAAACAGACGCGCGTCGTGCGGATGCACGCCGACCGCCGCATACACGCCCTCGTATTGTTCGGCAACCCTGACGGCGCGCTCCAAATCCGTGCCGTGCGGGTCGCCCGTCCCGACATTCAAGATCGCCACGACCCCGGCCTCGCGCGCCCGCGCCACCACCTCATCGCGATCCGCGTCGAACTCCGTCCCGTCAATGTGCGCGTGTGAATCGACAAACATCTTGAGTATTTCGGAATGCGGATTGCGGAATGCGGATTAAAGAAAACAGAGCGTCTTTAGCAAGCGGCCTGTCTTTTTAATCCGCATTCCGCAATCCGAAATCCGCAATCACTTCAGTCTCGCTCCGTTCGGCACGTCTTCGGTGAAGGTGGCGAGGACGGGGCGGCCTTCGTCGCCGACAGAGGCTGCGAGCACCATGCCCTGCGACTCGAAGCCGCGAAGCTTGCGCGGTTTCAAATTCGACACCACCGCGACCCTGCGCCCGATGAGCGTTTCGGGTTCGTAATACTCGGCGATGCCTGCGAGTATCTGGCGCGGCTCGGCTTCGCCGAGATCAATCGTGAAGCGCAGCAGTTTGTCCGACTTCGGGATGCGCTCGGCCGTCAGTATCTCGCCGACGCGCATCTCGACCTTGATGAAATCCTCTATGCCGATAAACGTGGCGATGCCTTCGGGCGCGCCGCCCTGTGTCTGCGGCACGGCGTCGGCTTCGGTCGCGCCGCGTTGCGGCGGTTCAGGCTTCGTCTCCGCGGCGTTCGTCGAACCGGCGACGGCGTCGGCCTCCGTCGCGTGCGTCCCCGAATGCGGCGCGCTCGTCTCGGCTGTCGCAGCCTCTTTTGCTTCGTTCTCTTTTTCTATCTCAGCCATAATTTTTGCTTTATCAATGCGCGGGAACACGGGCGCGACTTCGCCGATCCGCGTCCCCGCCTGAATGCCTCCCCAGATAAGTTTTGCCGGATCGGATTTCGCGATGTCGTCCGTCTGTCCGAGTTGCGTCCAGATGGCGCGCGTGGCGTCGGGCATCACCGGATGCAGCAGGACGGCGAGCCAGCGCAAAGTTTCAGCGGCGCGGTAGAGGACGGCGTTCAACGTCTGCCGCTGCGATTCGTCTTTCGCCAGTTCCCAGGGCTTCGCGTCCGAGATCATCTTGTCGGCGCGCGCGATGATAGTCCAAGCGATTTCGAGCGCGCGACTGAAAGCGAAGTCCTCGAAAAGCTGCACGAAGGAGTCGCGCGCGTGTTCGAGCGTGGTGGCAAGCT
>DASVPS010000150.1:0-32268 GCA_036389555.1 Pyrinomonadaceae bacterium | reverse complement strand
CTCGGCGGGTTGGATACGGCGGACGGCGGGAGCGCGCGGCTCGGCGAAATAGAGTTGACGCGCATGCGCGGCGCGGAACTGGCGCGCGTGCGCAACGAATGCATCGGCTTCGTCTTTCAATTTCATCACCTGCTGCCGGACTTGAGCGCGCTTGAGAACGTGGCGCTGCCGCTCTTGGTCGCGCGACGCAAACCGCGTGCGGCGCGCGCGGCGGCGTGTGCGATGCTCCGGTCGGTCGGCTTGAGCGAACGCGCGGCGCATCGCCCCGGCGAACTTTCGGGGGGCGAACAGCAGCGCGTCGCCATCGCCCGCGCTCTCGTACACGAACCGCGACTCGTGCTCTGCGACGAGCCGACCGGCAACCTCGACGCACACACCGGCGCGGGCGTCGCCGCACTCCTCTCGACGCTCGCGCGCACGCACGGCGCGTCCATCATCGTCGCCACGCACAACGAACAACTCGCCGAAGCCTGCGACCGCACGCTGGCGCTGCAAGACGGGCGGCTCGTGTGAAATTAAGAGCGTCGGGGAAAATCGTTGAGAACTGTTGAGGCCGTAGAGTTGCCCGCCGCCCCCGCCAGCCTTTGCATCTTCCGACCGTTAGCCGGGAAACGACTTTTTCCCAGCCTTCGGTTTGCCGCCGACGGGCGACTGAAAAACCGTCTATCTTTTTGGTCGCCGCGCGTGCTATAAAAATTGTCAGGCAGTAGTTGTTGGTTGAACTGCCCGCCCGCCCCGGTTCTCACCTGCTGGATTTTTCACACGCAAGTTAGAGGAGTAAGAATTTCGTGAACCATAAAATATTGCGCGGCACGATGCTGCTCGTGTCTGTGTGTCTATTGTCGGCAGCGTCGGCGACGGCGCAGCAGCCTGCGGCGCGGGCGCGGCGGGGCGGCTTGGATAATTTGTCTCTGCCGTCAACGACGGCGCGCGTGGCGTCGGCCGCGAACGCCGCGACGGCGTGGCAGACGTTTGCGCCGGAGGGTGCGGGCTTCTCCGTCTCGCTGCCGGGGATGCCGGAAGAGCCGACGCGGGCGGGGCGCGAGAGCGGGCAAACGGCCGCGCAGTTTCGCAGTTACCGGCTCATCTCCGGCGGCTTGAAGTTTGAAATCGGGCGCACGGGGCAGTTGCCGGAACAATTTGTGTCGCGGCCGGAATACGTGGAGAAATTTTTCCTGGGCGCGTCGCAGGGCATCACGGCCGCGCTGGCGCGCGAGAACGCGCAGGTCAAATTCAAACTCGTCTCCGAGCAGACCATCTCGCTCGACGGCTACGAGGGGCGCGAATATGAGTTCGACGCCGAAGGGCATCGCGCCGTCGCGCGTCTCTTGCTCATCGAACGCTCCATCTTCGGCCTCAGCGTTATCGGCGCGAAAAGCGAGATGACGGCCGAGAACGTCAACCGATTTCTCAACTCGTTTGCGCTGACGCAGTGAGAATTCAGGGGAAAGGGGAAGGGCGAAAGGGTGAAAAGGGGAAAGGTAAAACACGCGCCGGCGCTCTCTTGCATTCCCTTTCACCTAGACCCTTTCGCCCTTCCCCGCCCGTCCTGCTCCTTAATTCCCCGGCAGTTGATTTTCCTTATCTCTTCTGCCTTTCGCCGCATTAGGTTATAATGCGCGCGGGCAGACGTGAGGAGTTTTTTATCTCTGCTTCTCGGCCGACGCCACACCATTAGAAGTTTCACCAGCGACCTCAGTACAACGTTTTTATGTTTGAACGCTACACGGAGAAAGCGCGACGAGTCATCTTCTTCGCGCGCTACGAAGCCTCGCAATTTGGCGCGCCCGCCATCGAGCCTGAGCACCTGCTGCTCGGTCTGATGCGCGAAGACAAGACGTTGACGGCGCGTTTTCTCGCGCGCGCGCAAGCCTCGCTCGAAGCCATTCGCAAGGAGATCGAGGGGCGCGCCCCCTTGCGCGAAAAAATCTCCACCAGCGTCGAACTCCCGCTCGCGCCCGAAACCAAGCGCGTTCTGGCCTACGCGCACGAGGAGAGCGACCGCTTGCAGCACCGCCACATCGGCACGGAGCATCTCCTGCTCGGCCTGCTGCGCGAGGAGCGCTCGATGGCCGCAGAGATTCTCTACGAGCGCGGACTCCGCCTCGCCGCCGTGCGCGAGGAAGTCGCCCGCGCCACCGGCGCAGACCCGCGCGCCTCGCAGAAGAAAGACACGCCGCACCTCGCAGAGTTCTCGCGCGACCTGACCGAAGACGCCGCCAACGACAAACTCGACCCGCTCGTCGGGCGCGATAACGAGATCGACCGCGTCATACAGATACTCTGCCGCCGCACGAAAAATAACCCGGTCTTGATCGGCGAGCCGGGCGTGGGCAAGACGGCCATCGTCGAAGGTCTGGCGCAAAGGATCATGCGCGGCGAAGTGCCTTCGTTTCTGGAAAACAAGCGCATCTTGTCGCTCGACCTGTCGCTCATCGTCGCGGGCACAAAGTATCGCGGGCAGTTCGAGGAACGCTTGAAACAGATCATGCGTGAGTTGGTCGAAAACCCGCAGTACATCGTCTTCATAGACGAACTGCACACGCTCGTCGGCGCCGGATCGGCCGAAGGGTCGCTCGACGCGGCCAACATTTTGAAGCCGGCGCTTTCGCGCGGCGAGATTCAATGCATCGGCGCGACGACGCCCGCCGAGTTTCGCAAGTCCATCGAAAAAGATCGCTCGCTGGAGCGTCGCTTCCAGGCCGTGAAAGTTCCGCCGCCCTCCGAAGAGGAGGCCGTGCGTATCCTCGACGGCGTGCGCGAACGCTACGAGGCGTTTCATCAGGTGCGCTACACGGAGGAGGCCATCGAGGCCGCCGTCTACCAGTCGAGCCGCTACATCCCAGACCGTTTCCTGCCCGACAAGGCGATTGACGTGATTGACGAGGCCGGGGCGCGCGTCAAACTGCGCGTGCGGCGCGAGCCGACCATCGGCGGCGAACCGCCGCAGCGAGGCGGCGCGCTCACCGAAGATCGTCTGCGCTCGTCCTACATCGTTGACAATCTGACGGGCGCGCGCATCCACGAAGAGGACGACATGCTCGTCTCCGTCGCCGTCACGAAAGACGACGTGGAGGATGTCATCGCGCGCTGGACGGGCATTCCCGTCAACTCTCTGAAAGAGGAAGAGACGCAGAAACTCCTGCGCATCGAGATCGAACTGCACCACCGCGTCGTGGCGCAGCGCCCGGCCATCTCCGCGCTCGCACGCTCCATACGCCGTTCGCGCGCGGGGCTGAAGAACCCGCAGCGACCCGTAGGCTCGTTCCTGTTCCTCGGCCCGACGGGCGTCGGGAAGACGGAAGTGGCGCGCTCGCTCGCAGAGTTTCTGTTTGGCTCTGAGCGTTCGATGATTCGCTTCGACATGTCGGAGTTCATGGAGAAGCATTCGGTCTCGAAGCTGATCGGCTCGCCTCCGGGCTACGTCGGCCACGAAGAGGGCGGGCAGTTGACCGAGCGCATCCGGCGTTCGCCCTACTCGGTGCTGCTCTTCGACGAGATCGAGAAGGCGCACCCAGACATCTTCAACGTGCTCCTGCAAGTTTTCGAGGACGGCATCTTGACCGACGCGCTCGGCAACACCGTCGATTTCAAGAACACGATCATCATCATGACCTCGAACATCGGCGCGCGTTTCATACAGAAACGCGGCGCGCTCGGTTTTCAGGCACAGGCCGCCGACTCGCGCGAGAAACTCGAAGACATGGTGATGTCGGCCGTCAAGCAGACGTTCAACCCCGAATTCATCAACCGCCTCGACGAGATCATCATCTTCGACGAGTTGCAGGATGACGAGTTGCTGGAGATCGTCGGGCTGCAAGTCGAGTTGATGAACCGCATGCTCGGCCGGCGCGGTCTCGAAGTGCGCCTGACCGAGGAAGCCAAGCACTGGATCGTCAAGAAAACCTGCGCCGACCGCACCTACGGCGCGCGCCCCCTGCGCCGCGCGCTCCAGAAATATGTGGAAGACCCGCTCTCCGAAGCCCTTATACAGGGCGAACTCGGCGGCCAGACGCTCATCGAGGTTTACGAAGATAGCGGCGTGCTCAGCCACCGGCCGGCGGGCGTCGAGGAAGTCGGCGACGAGATTTTGATTCACTGATTCACGGGAATTTAAGGCAAAAGGCAAAAGTAAAAAGGCGAAAGTTGAGGAAGGCCGCTTGCGTGCTTCGCCCGCTTAACTTTTGCCTTTCGCCTTTCTTTTCGCTTTCTTTCGCCTTTCGCCTTTTTACTTTTGCCTCGCACGCCTTGTATAATGCGCGCCTTTGCTCGACCTGACGGCTGGCAACTGGGGGCGGCGGACGTGAATCCAAGCCTCCGAACTCATTCTCGACTGTACCCCGTTTCGTGTCTTTGATACATGCCGCCGACGGGTACACGAAAAAGGATTCGTTTTCCTACTTCCCAAAGTATTTTTCTGCTTTGAGGCAAAAAGCAATTATGCGAATTAACGCGCCCCTGCGGCGCTTTCTGCTGGCCGCGCTGATGATCGGCCAAATGGCGCTGTTGCACGCCGCGCTTCCCCTGGAAGCGCGCGCGCAGGAGCCGCAAGCCACGCCCGCCGCCGGGCAGCGTCTCGTCGAGAGCGTGGACATACAGGGCAACCGCCGCAACCGCGACGAGGATTTGCTCTATTACGTGGCGACGCGCCCGGGCGACCCTTTCAACCCGGATCAGGTGGCGCGCGACCTGAAAGCCCTCAACGACCTCAACTTTTTCAACAAAACTAAATCGCGCGTCCTGACGCTCGAAGGCGCGCGCGGCGGCGTCGAGGTGATCTTCGAGGTCGAAGAGTTGCCGGTCATACGCGATTTGCAGTTCGAGGGTTTGTCGAGCATCAGCGAGTCGGACGTGCTCAAGGCGTTCCGCGAGCGGCGCATCGGCGTCCAGAAAGAGAACCTGCTCGACCCCGTCAAGACCAACAACGCGGTGCGCGTCATCAAGGAATTGCTGGCCGCCACCGGCCACCCGAACGCGACGGTCAAGGACGACGTGGAGAAAGTTTCGGAGTCGTCTTCGGCCGTCACGTTCAGAATCGACGAGGGCGACCGCGTGAGAGTGGTCGAAATCGAGTTCGAGGGCAACCGGAATTTCAAGGACGGCGAACTGCGCGGCGCGATGAAGTATGTCAAAGAGGCGGGCTTGATCACGCGCTTCAAGAGCCAGGACATCCTCGACCGCGAGAAACTGGACGTTGACCTGCGCCTCATACGCAACTACATGGCGGGCAAAGGCTATTTGCAAGGGCGGCCGGGCGAGCCGCGCATCGAAGGTCTGGGTCGTCGGCGCACCGGCTTCCCGATCCTGCCGCTCCCGCTCCTCTCCTCGACGGACGAAGCGCTGCGCATCACCATCCCGATCATCGAAGGCAAAATCTATCGCCTCGGCGAACTCAAGATCGAAGGCAACTCGATCTTCGACGAGAAGGTGATCCGCGCCGTCATCGGTTTGGAAAAGGGCGACGTGGCGAGCGGCGAACGCATCTACAAGGGTCTCATCGAAGACCTCAAAAAACTTTACGGCAACAACGGCTTCATCCAGTACACGGCCGAGCCTGAGCCGACCTACAAGGACAACCCCGCGAACCCGAACGAGGGCATCGCCGACTACACCATCACGATTGACGAAGGCAAGCAGTTCACCTTGCGCCGTCTGGAATTCACTGGCAACACCTTCACGCGCGATAACGTTTTGCGCCGCGAGTTCGTCCTCAACGAGGGCGACATCTACAACCAGTCCTACGTCGAATACTCCGTCCTGCGTCTCAACCAACTCGGCTTCTTCGACCCCATCGACAAAGAGAAAGACGTTGACTTCCGCCAGAACGAGGAAGAGGGTCTGGTGGACGTAAACGTCAAGGTGCAGGAGCGCGGCCGCCAGCAAATCTCTTTCAACGGCGGCCTGTCCGGCATCGGCGGCTCGTTCTTCGGTCTCGACTATTCGACGAACAACCTCCTGGGGCGCGGCGAGAGCTTGTCGCTCAACTTCGCGGCGGGCAATCGCCAGCAATCGTTCGTCTTCTCCTTCACCGAGCCGCAGATTCGCAACCGCCCGATCTCCGCCGGCTTCTCGCTCTTCGTGCAGTCTTTGAAATTCTTCGGTGAGGGCACGTTCCTGTCGCAGAACGCGAACGCGCTGCAAGGTATCTCCGGCTCGCAGTTGGACTTCCTGAACACGGGCGACGAGAATCTGTTCACGCAGCGCACGGCGGGCGCGTCTCTGTTCGCCACCGCGCCGCTCTCGGAGTTTTACAAGAAGCGCCCGTTCACGCTCTCGACGCGCATCGGCCTCTCTTACACCATCTCGCAGACGAGCGTGAAAGACCCGGAGGTCAACGCCGACCCGGCCAATCCGCAAAACGTCATCCCGGTCATCTACCGGCAGCCGAACATTCTGACCAGCCGCATCACGCCGAGCGTCGTTTACGACTCGCGCGACGTGCGCGGCGTTGACGCCATCAACGGCAAACAGATCGCGCTGCAACTCGCCTTCGCCGGTCTCGGCGGCGACGTGCGCACGTACCAGCCGACGCTCACTTATCAACAGTTTATCCCGGTCAGGAACAAGCGTTCAAACAACCCGCACGTTTTCGGCTTCCGCATACTTGCCGGACACGTCGGTTCTTTCGCGACGACCGCCAAGATCAGGGATGCACAGACCACTTCGCTCTCGTTCATTCAGGGCGTGCCCGTCTACGAACGCTTCTTCCTCGGCGACGAGTTCACGCTGCGCGGCTACAACGTGCGCTCGATCAGCCCCATCGTGCCGATTGACCAGTTCGTCACCTCGCGCGGCGTCGTGCTGGCGACGAACCCGACCGCAGCGCCCGTGCCCGTCGAGAGCGCAAGCCTGCAGGCGCTCGCGCGCCAACTCGGCGAGTTCACCGGCCCCGAAGGCGGAAACGTCGTTGCCAACCCGGCGCGCGGCTTCCAGCCCATCGGCGCGGACACGCAACTGCTCGGCAACTTCGAATACCGCGTTCCCCTCTTCGGCCCCATCAGCCTCGCCGGTTTCGCCGACATCGGCTCGGCCTTCAACCTGCGCAAAGGCACGGATCAGATTTTCTCGACCTCGTTCCAACCCGATAGTCCTTTCCTCGCCAGTCAACTCGGCGGCCTGCGCGGCAGTTTGAGCGGATTGGTGTTGGAGAAGAACCCTTTCCTCGCGTCGCAGATTACGCTTGACCCGACGGCCGGTTTCATCGTCGGCCTCGTCTCGCGCGACAACCGTCTGGTCACGCGCGAAGAGTTGGACAACGCCGTGCGCTTCGGCCCGACCGATCCCATCACGGGGCTGCCCTTCGGCTTCCAGCGCGTCTTCATACGCGGCGAGGCGCAGACCAACACGGCGGTGCGCCTGTCGCAGTCGGTCTTCGACAAGATCGGAGATTTCCGTTCGAGCCTCGGCGTCGAACTGCGCGTGCAGTTGCCTGTGGTCAACGTGCCGCTCAGATTGATCGGGTTCTATAATCCGAATGCGCGGCGCGGCGTCAACGACCGCGTACCCCTCTTCTTTCAGGAAGAAAAAATCGGCTATCGTTTCAGCATCGGGCGGACTTTTTAACCGTCTATTGATAAACTGTTAAGGCTGGCGCAACCTACGGCGAGCGAAAAGCACCTAAACGTGTGCCACCCATTTCAACTGTAAGGAGCAGTACAAGAAAGACAATGAAACTATTTCGCTTTATCGCCGCCGCTTGTTTGATTGCGGCCTCTCTCGTGATCTCGGTCGGCGCACAGACGCCAGCGCGTCCCCAACCCAGCACGCCCGCGCCGGGTGGCACTGCCGCGCCCGCCTCCACAGGTCGCATCGCCATCATTGATTCCAGCGCGTTCAGCGACGAAAAGGCCGGCATCGCGCGCGTCGTCAACGCCATGAAGACCGTCGACGCGCAGTTCCAGCCCATCCGCACCGAGGTGCAGGGCATGCAGACGCGCTACCAGGCCTTAGTTGACGACATCAACAAGACGAGCGCCGTTGCCGATCCGAAAACGATCCAGACGAAGACGGATCAGGCCGACACGCTCAAGCGCGACATCGAGCGCAAGGCGCAGGATGCGCAGATCGCCATCAAGAAGCGGATGGACGACGTGCTCGGGCCGTTGCAGGAGGATGTCTACAACTCGCTGCAAGCCTTCGCGCAACAGCGCGGCATCTCGATCATCATCGATGCCAGCCGCGTGCCGCTCATCTATGCGGCCGACAGCGTGGACATCACCAAAGACTTCATCGCCGAGTACAACCGCACGAAGCCCGCGACCGCTTCGGCGGCTCCCGCAGGCGGCGCGGCTCGCCCCGCGGGTCGTCCGTAATAAGACATACGTGAGCAGTAAGCAGTGAGCAGTGAGCAGTTTTATTTTACTGCTCACTGCTCACTGCTTACTGCTTACTGCCCACACTCCTATGGAAACCGTTCTCGACACGCGCGCCATTCAGGAACTCCTGCCGCACCGCTATCCCTTCCTGCTCGTTGATCGCATCATCGAACTCGTCCCACGCGAGCGCATCGTCGGGATCAAGCAGGTGACTATCGGCGAGCAGTTCTTTCAGGGACATTTTCCGGGCGCGCCCGTCATGCCCGGCGTGTTGATCGTAGAGGCTTTGGCGCAGGTGGGTGCCATACTGGCGCTGCGCGAGATCGAGCGTCGCGAAGAAAAACTGGTGCTTTTCTCGGGTATCGAAAAGGCGCGCTTCCGCCAGCCCGTCGTGCCGGGCGACACGCTCACGCTCGAAGTGACGGCCTTGCGCATCGGCTCGCGCATCCAGCGCATGCGCGGCGAGGCGAAGGTCGAAGGGCGCATCGTGGCCGAAGCGGAGATCATGAGCGTCGTCGCCGAACGAAGCGGCGTACAGTAAAAATGGGGAAGGAGTAAAGGAAACAGGGAAAGGGGAAGCAAGGTCTTTCCTTTCCGCCTTACTCTTTCCCCTTTTCCCTTATTCGATTATTCATGATTCATCCGACGGCCATCGTCAGCGACCGGGCGCAACTCGGCGCGGACTGCGTGATCGGCCCCTATGTCGTCATCGGCGACGAGGTGGTGTTGGGCGCGGGCGTGCGCGTCGAGTCGCATGCCGTCATCGAAGGGCGCACGCACATCGGCGACGGGACGCACATTTATCCGTTCGTCTCCATCGGCCTCGCGCCGCAGGATTTGAAGTACAGGGGCGAGCCGGCCGAGACGCGCATCGGCTCGCGCAACCAGATACGCGAGTTCGTCACCATCCATCGCGGCACGGAGGGCGGCGGCATGCTCACGGCCGTCGGCGACGATTGCCTCATCATGGCGCAGGCACACGTCGCGCACGATTGCCTCGTCGGCAACCGCGTGATCATGGCAAACGCGGCGACGCTCGCCGGGCACGTCACCGTCGCCGACGGCGCGAACATCGGCGCGTATTCCGGCGTCCACCAGTTCTGCCGCATCGGGCGCGAGGCTTACGTCGGCGGCTATTCGGTCGTGGTCAAAGACGCGCTCCCCTTTGCGCTCACCGTCGGCAACCATGCGAAGTGCTACGGCCTGAACAAAGAGGGCATGCGGCGGCGCAACTACCCGCGCGCGACCGTCGCCGCGCTCCATCATGCCTTCCACCTCCTCCTCTCCGCGCGACTCAACACCACGCAGGCGCTCGAACGCATCCGCGCCGAAATCACGGACGCGCCGGAAGTGGAAGAGGTCGCGCGTTTCATAGAGAGTTCGACGCGCGGCGTGGTCAAATAAATCAGCGCGCTCTCTGCCGTTCGTCGAGCGGCGACAAAATATCTGCGACGAAACGTGTGTGGGCGACATCTGTCTTAGTGGAAGTTCCAGCCACAGATAGTTTTGAGAGGTCAGCCCTTGAAATACCACAACCCTTCTCGTCGCCTCTGCTTTAGTCTCCTTCTTCTCTGCGCTGCCTGTGCCGCCCACGCGAGTTCGCCCGCCTCGCCAATTTCGCAAGGGGAGATTGTGCCGCGCTTCGACGCGGCGGCCTGCGCCGTGCCCGTGCCGGAAGGCGAGCGCGTGCGATGCGGCTATCTGGTCGTGCCGGAAGACCGCGCGCGCAAAGACAGCCCGGTCATCAAACTACCGATCATCATCATGAAGAGCGACAGCGCGACGCCGGCTCCAGACCCGGTGCTGCGCACGCTCGGCGGGCCGGGCGCATCTTCGTTGAGGATGATCAGCGGGCGGCGCGGGTCGCCTTGGCTGCGTGATCGCGACGTTATTATTTTCGAGCAGCGAGGCACGCGCTACGCGCAGCCGTCTCTGACTTGCCCGGAAGTGGACGCGGCCAAAAGTGACAGCGCGCGGCGCAATCTTGATGAGAAGGCGGCGCGGGCGCATGAGGTGCGTGCGGCGCGCTCGTGCCGCGCACGCCTCGCCGGGCAGGGCATCAATCTGGCGGCCTACGACAGCGCGGCCAGCGCGGCCGACATCGAAGACCTGCGCCGCGTGTTAGGCTACCGGCAGTGGAACCTCTACGGCGTCTCCTATAGTTCGCGGCTGATGCTGAATGTGATGCGCGATTACCCGCAGGGCGTCCGTAGCGTCATACTCGAATCGACGCTGCCGCCGCAGGTGAACTATGACGAGGCGGGGGTGGACGTGGCGGCGGGCGCGTTCGACATCTTGTTTCGGCAGTGTGCCGCCGAGCGGGAATGTGCCGCGGCCTACCCGAATTTGAAGGAGCGATTTTACGAGGTGGTGCGGCAGGCACATGCGCGCCCATTCGTCATCCCTGTGAAGCAAGCGAACGCGCAAGCAGACGTGGCAGTCCAACTCGGGGGCAACGACGTGGCGGAGTGGGCGATGGATGAACTGGCCTCCGGTGGAGAGGCCGTCGCAAAACTTCCTTCGGAGATATTCCGGCTTGCGCGCGGCGACTCCGGCGCGCTCGCGGGCTATGCCGAGTCGAAACTAAGTCCCGGCGGTTACGCATGGGGCATGCGTTATTCGGTCTGGTGTCGAGAGGAGATGCCGTTTCAGGATCGGCGGAAGATCGCCGCGCAGTCCAGACGCCGCGACGGGCTGAGGGGTTTTTCGATACAGGGCGCGCTGCCCGCCATCTGCGATGCGTGGCGCGTGCCGCCCTCGGCGCGCGTCGAGAACGAACCCGTCGTGAGCGACATCCCGACGCTCATTCTGGCGGGCGAGTATGATTCCTACACGCCGCCCGCGTGGGCGCGTCTGGCGGCGCGGACACTGAGGCGCAGCCACTTTTACGAGTTGCCGGGCATGGGGCACGGCGTCGGCTTCGGCAGCCGTTGCGCGCGCGAGGCGGTCGCCGACTTTCTGAACGATCCGTCGCGTGCGCCTCGCGTTGATTGCCTCGCCGCCATGACGCGGCCTAAGTTTTTGATCAAAAATTGACACACATGCGTTACGGGTTGATCGCGGGCAACGGAAGATTTCCGTTTTTGGTAATTGAGGGCGCGCGGCGCGCGGGGGTGGAGTTGTCGGTGGCGGCCATCCGCGAGGAGACCGACCCTTTGATTGAGCGCGAAGCGGGGCGCGTCGAATGGGTGGGCATAGGGCAGTTGGGAAAGATGATCCGCTTCTTCAAACGCGAGGGCGTAGGGCAGGCGATCATGGCGGGACAGGTCAAGCACGTGCAGATTTTCAGCGGCGCGCTGCCCGACGTGCGAATGCTCAAGATGCTCCTCTCGCTCCCGCGCCGCAACACCGATGCGCTCATTGGCGGAATCGCCGCCGAACTCCAAAAGGAAGGCATCGAACTCATGGACTCGACCTACTTCCTGCGTGATCATCTCCCCGCCGAAGGCACTCTAAGCAAGCGCGAACCGGACGCGCGCGAGCGGGGCGACATCGAATACGGCCTCGAAGTTGCGCGCGAGATCGCGCGGCTCGACCTCGGTCAGACCATCGTCGTGCGCGCGCGCGCCTGCGTCGCCATCGAAGCGATGGAGGGCACGGACGCCTGCGTCGCGCGCGCCGGACAACTCGCGCGCGGGCGGCTCACGGTGGTCAAAGTCGCCAAGCCGGATCAGGACATGCGCTTCGACGTGCCGGTCGTAGGCCAGCCGACCATCGAGACGATGACCCGTGCGGGCGCGACGTGCCTGTGCATCACGGCCGGCAAGACGCTCATCTTCGACCGCGCCGAGATGATCCGACTGGCCGACAAACATCGCATCGCCGTGGTCGCCGTCTAGCGATTGCGGATAGTAGAATGCGGATTGCGGATTGAAAGGCACACACGAATTTCGGATTGAAAGACATACGCATGAGGGTTGTTTCTGCGGTTCTATAATCCGCAATCCACAATCCGCAATCCCAAATTGATTGACAGGGCTGCCACCGCCCACGCCGTTCCGTCATCAACTCGCTGCATCCTGAGACATGAAACGAAGGCTATCATCTCTGCAAACAATTCTGATCAAGGTCGTCTTCCCGGTCTTGTGGATCGGGGTTTGGGGCATAGGAACGCTCAGCATGTTTCTCATCTCAGACTGGAATCCAGATGCTCCTCCGAGGTTCCTGTTCCTCTCGATCTGGGTGATTGGCGCGGCAATTATCTACTGGAGTTCCGTTCGTCTGAAAAAGGTGAGCGTAGATGAAAATTTCCTCTACGTGTCGAACTACCTGAAAGAAATTTCGATCCCCCTCTCAGACATCGATGACGTGACGGAAAACGTCTGGGTGAACATTCACCCGGTGACGATTCACTTGAAATCACCTTCGGCCTTCGGCGATAAGATTCGCTTCATGCCGAAGGTGAGGTTCGCATTGTTCAGCTCGCATCCGGTGGTCGGTGAATTGAAGGAACTGGCAAGGTCGAAGGGCGCGGGCTTCAACTCCGTTCATTAATCGCAACTCCGCGCATAGGTAAAGGGGCATCAGGTTCACACGAACCTGACGCCCCTTTGCTATCTGTGCGCCGGCTGACCGGAGTTTAGTTGCTCGAAGCCTGTTGCTGCGTCGCGGCACGCGGGTCGTAGGGCGTGGCGAGGAAGCCTTTGGCGACCGTCTGCGCGTTGTCGTAGTTGATGCCGGTCTCGACGGCCTTGCTGTATTCGGCCGTGGCGCGTGCGCGGTCACCCTTGGCGTCGTAGGCGTTGCCGCGCTTGATGCGCGCCCAGACTTCGATCCAGGAAGGCTTGAGGTTGCCGTTCAGAGCGGCGTCGAAATTGTCGAGCGCCGGATCGTAGTTGCGCTGTTCGAGATAGATCAAACCGAGGTTGTAATAGACCCACGAGTTCGACTTGTCGAGCTTGAGCGCTTCTTCGAGTTGCCGCTGCGCTTCGGCATACTGGCCTTCGCGATAGAGTTCGATGCCGCGGCGCGCGACGACCGAGACGCGCAAGTCTTCCGAAAGACGCAGGATTTTGTTGTTCGGATCGACGATCACTTCGAGCGGCGCGCCCTGCGACTCGAAATCGAAGTCCTCGCTCTTCTCGTCAATGCGCACGGTCGTGATCTGGTTCTGGTTGTCGCCCTCTGCGCGCAGCATTACTTCGACGGGCATGCGCAAGCCCTCGAAGTTTTGCTTAACCGTGCCGCGCGCGCGAAACTTGTTGGTGCGCGTGCGTATGATCTGGTAGTCCACTGTGAATTCGGGGACGCCCGTGCCTTCCACCCAGCGCGCGAAGAAGTAGCGCATGTTCGTGCCCACCTCTTTCGAGGCGAGCCGCTCGAAGTCGTCAATCGAGACGCTCTTGCCGCGATACTGCTCGAAGAGCGCGCGCAGGAGTCCGTCAAACTTCTCTCTGCCGATTGTTTCGCGCAGCATGCGGTAAACCATCGCGCCCTTGTAGAAGATGATTGATTGATACTGCGGCGAAGTGTCGTCGAGTTGCGAAGGGGCGCGCAGGATCGAGGCCGACTGCTCGAACATCAGGGCGCGCTCCTGCATATCGCGCTGCGTCGCGTCGAGTTGCGCGCCCGTCATGGACGACTCGCGCAGCGCGAACGCGCTCCACTCGGCGAGACCCTGCGAGAGCCACGCATCGTCGAAAGATTTCAGCGCGACCGTGAAGCCCCACCACTGATAAGCGGTCTCGCGCTGCAAGCGTTCCTCTTTGGCCGTGCGCGCCGGGTCGAAGAAGCTGGCCGACAGGAATTGCATGCCCGGCGCGGCGTAAGCCTCCAAACTCTCGTCGTCAATCTGTGCGATGGTGTAGCGCGTGCCGAAAGCGGGCGCGCCGTACTGCTTCGTGTAGAACTGCAAAGCCTGACCGATCACTTCGCCGAAACGCTCGACGCGCGCCTCGCTCCCCGGCTGCACGAAGAACTGCAACTCGTAGCCGCCGATACGGAGCGTCCGCGTCACGTAGCGACCGGCGGCGATGTTGCCGATGAGCGCGGGCTGGCGGTGAACGAAGCGGTAGCGCGTCGTGCCCGCTGCGCCGGCCGATTGCGTCGGCGGTTCGTCGCTCGAACCGGCCACCTGAAAGCCGTTGGGGACGATGACGGTGATGTCCGCGGTCGCGCGGTCGGCCGCGTAGTCGTGGAAGGGAAACCAGCGCGCGGCGTACATCAAATAAGAGCCTTCGTTGCCGACATAGGCGAGGCGGCGCGTGACGAGCGGCCCGCCCTCGGCCGTGACCAGCGCGCCCGACCACTTGAAGCGCAGCGTTAAAGGCGTATTCGCCTGCACCACTTCGCCGAGGTCTATGCGCACGTTCGGCCCGATGGATTCCAAGCCCGCAGGGTCTTGCACGAAGTTCGTCAGGGGCTTCCCGTTGCGCTCGATGCTCTCGACTTTGAGCGCGCCGTTGAGTTCGAAGACGACCGAGCGCGTGGTGTCGAGCAAAGTGAAGGACACGTCGGCGTTGGCGCGCAGGATGTGCTCGGCGGGGCGCAGTTCGGCCTCGATCCGGTAGTTGGTCACGTCGAAGCGCGTGCCGCCGCGCGGCTGTGCGGAGGCGTCGGAGGCGAACGCGGCGAAGATCGTGAAGACGAGCGCAGCGGCAGCGACGGCGGAAAAACGCGAAAGGGAGTTTGACATAGAATCTTTTCTCTCAACGGACGGGGCTTGAATTTAACTTTTCCGGCAATTATACACGTCGCCCTGCCGAAAGCTGCCGGCGGCTCGGCCGCCGGTTCACGGCGAACGCTCTTGCCGGAAACCCTCTGAGGCAATATTCTTCGGCTGGGCAAGCTTTTAGATGTGGGCGAGGCGGCGAGAAGTTGGCTGCGCGGGAGGGGAATAAAAGCGCATCGGGCGCGGCCTCCTGCCCGCCTTTCCGGGCAAATCAGAGGTCTTCGGACGGCTTCACACGGTCGTGACGAATTCTCCTCATTTCGTGCTCCGCTTGACAGCGGGCGGAAGGCGCGTTCATGCTCTCGCTCCGGCAATCAAATCTGACACGGGCAAGGACACGCTCGCGGCCGCCCGATCCGACGGCGGGCTGAGCGCGCGTCGCAGTCGAAACTTTCATGGAATACACCGACCCGGCCATACGCCTGACGCTCCTGCCGCGCGACACCAACCCGCAGGGCACGATTTTCGGCGGCATCATTCTAAGTTACATAGACATCGCGGGCGCGGTCGAGGCACACCGGCGCACGCAGATCGAACGGTTCGTCACGGTGGCGATGCGCGAAGTCATCTTCCACCAGCCCGTCTTCGTCGGCGACCTCGTCAGCTTCTACGCACGCACCGTCCGCATCGGCACAACCTCCATCACCATCCGCGTCGTCGTCGAAGCCGAACGCTACGGCGGCACATCCGAGCGCATCAAGGTGACGGAGGCCGAAGTCGTCTACGTCGCGGTGGACGCCAACCGGCGCAAGATGCGGATCAATAAAGACCTCATCAAGAACCCCGAAAACATCGAGCAGCACGAAACTTCCTGAGTCCGAACTATTTCGCGGGCGGTTCAGGCGAGCGCGCGGGCGGGCAAGTTGCCGGTTAGTTGAGCCGTGCTTGCAGGCGGCGGAGGGCTTTGGTGGCCTGCGTGAAGTCTGGGGCTTGTTGGAGGGCGAGGCCGTAGTGGCGTGCGGCGCGCAGGAGGTGGCCGCGCTGCTCATAGACGCGCCCCAGATTGAAATGCGGGAAGGCGTAGGACTCGTAGCGCGGCGCTTCGAGGGCGCGTTTGAACCAGCGCACGCAGTTGTAGAGATCGCCTTTGGCGATGAGATAGCTGCCGATGTCGTTGTAAGGATTGCCGAAGGTGGGGTCGACGCGGATGGCCGCGAGACAGGCATCGATGGCCTCGTCGTAGCGTTGCTGGAAACTGTAGACCCAGCCGAGAAAGGTGTGCGCCTCGGCCGTCGGGTAAGTTTCGATTGAGCGGCGGTACAACTCTATGGCCTCGCCGTAAGCAGACGCCTGCTGCGCCTCATACGCCCGCCGGAACAACTCCACGGCCGCGCGCCTCGCCTCATCGGAACTGTGCTCTTCGTCAAACATAGGGAAGAAGTGATGAGTAATGAGTGATGAGTGATGAGTGATGAGTAAAAGACAGGGCTGTTGTTTTTACTCATCACTCATTACTCATCACTCATTACTTTATTTATCTTTCCGCTCGATGCGCCCGTCGACGGTCGGGGAGATTTCCCCGGCGGCGTGGATGATGTTCATGAGCATGGCGGGTTCGACCTGCGCCTCTTCGGGCTTGAGCAGGAGGCGCGCGTCTTTGAACATCGTGTAGCCGTCGCCGCCGCCGAGCACGTAGGTGTTGACGGCGAGCGTGTAGGTCTTGGCAGGGTCGAGCGGCGCACCGCCGACCATGACGCTCGTAACGCGCGCGCCGGGCGCGAGCCGCCCGTCGTAGGTGAAGCGCAGACCTGACACCTGCGGGAACAAGCCCGCCTCGCGCTCCTCGCGGGCGCGGCTAACGCCGTGTTCGAGCGCGGCGCGCAGAGTCGCGCCCGTCACTTCGATCTTAACGACGGGGTTCTCGAACGGGAGTATGGATAGCACGTCGCGTTTGGTGAGCGTGCCGGCGGCGTAGGTGGTGTTCGAGCGGATCGAGCCGCCGTTCAAAAGCGCCACGTCCGCGCCCGTGTACTTGCGATAAGCGTCGGCGATAAAGGAGCCGAGGTTCGTCTCGCGCGAGCGATTAGTCTCCTGCCGCGCGTCGAGTTCGACCGTGGTGCGGCCGACCGGCAGGTCGAGTTCCGCCGACAGACGCTTCTCATACTCGCCGATGACGGCGGCGGCCTGCGGCTCGTCCGGCGTCGCATCCGTTACGGGAATGATCTCCCAGTCGATGCTCTCCAGCGCGCCGTCGCGGCGATAGATGTTGAGGTCTATGCGGCCGAGGTTGCGCGCGTCCGAACCCATCTTGAAGATCGGCGTGCGCCCCGCGAGGGATTGCAGCACGGTGTGTTCGTGGCCGCCGATGATCACGTCGATGTCGGGGGCACAGCGCGCGAGCCGCTTGTCATGCTCGATGGTCAGGTGCGTGACGGCGACGATGGTGCGCGCGCCGCGTTTGCGCAGTTGCTTCGTCATGTCGCGCGCCGTCCGGCACGGGTCGCGAAACTCCACGTCAGCGCCGGGCGAAGACGACTGCTTCGTGTCCGGCGTGAGCAGCCCGAAGAGGCCGATGCGCACGCCGCCAAACTCGCGCACGACGAAGGGCGGCATGTCGCCGAAGAGTTTGCCGGTCTTGCGGTCGAAGACGTTTGAGCCGAGCCAGATGAACTTCGACTCACGCATGCGCTCGCGCAGGACGGCGTCGCCGAAGTCGAACTCGTGATTGCCGAGCGCGGCGTAGTCAAGCCCGGTGGCGTTCCACGCGGCGATCATCTGGCGGCCTTTGAAGATGTTCGAGGCGACCGAGGGCGAGAGCGTGTCGCCCGCGAGCAGATAGAGCGTGTGCGGCGATTCCTGTGCGATCTGTTTCCTGAGCGTCGCGATGCGCGCCAGCCCGCCGCGCTTGCCGCGCTCAACCGGCGAAATCTGGTACACGTCGTTGACTTGCAGGAGCGTCACGCGGACGGTCTCGGCCGTCTGCGCCGCGCCGGTTTGCGCGAAGGTTGAAGCGGCCGCGCACAACGCGAGCGCGAGCGCCGCCTGACGTTGCCGTGAGAGCGACGAGGGACGGAACAATTGCATAAGTAAGATGATCTTCTCCTCGAAAGTCAGCTGAAATTGGTGGCTTAAAGTTTCGCACGGCCGCCCTGTGCCGCCGCATACCGGCAGCCGACGCCGTGCGACTGAGAGCCGTTAGGTTGCGCCGAAGCGTCTGAATTATACTCGCCGCGCACGACCTGCGCCACACACGATAATTTCCGCGCGCTGTGTCGGGAAAGTCTGGAAAGTTCACCCGAAGCTAAGTCAATCAACAGTCGCCATTATCCCGAAACGATCATTTCATGCCGCCAACGAAGACCCTCCAAGTCAAACTCGCAGACGACGACACGACCGCCGACGCCACAGCCTTTTGTGTCTTTAAAGACGAGCCGCGCCTCTCTAACGCCGCCGCCACCAGCAATGGCCTCGACGCCGCCGCGCACCGCACGGTTGAAGATTTATTGCGCGCGGGGGAATTCAAGGGAGAGGCGGACGATGCGGTCTTCATCCACTCCTCGGACGCCGAGAGGCCGCACGAGGCGCAGCGCGTGCTGCTCGTCGGTCTCGGCAGCCACGCGGATTTTTCTCCAGATGCGCTGCGACGCGCGTCGGGCGTCGCCGTGCGTCGTGCGCGCGAGGCGCGCGTCAAACATCTACGGTTCATGCTGCCCGACATCGCTGAGAGCAATTCGTCGGAACTCGTGCGCGTCGTTGCGGAAGGCGCACACCTCGGCTTCTACGAGAACGACTTTTATCAAGCGCGCGACGAGGAAGATCAACCGGCGCTCGAACACTTCACCATCGCCGCCCGAGCGCCCGACGAACACCTGCACACCGCCGTCGAACGCGCGCGCATCGTCGCCGAAGCGGCGAACTGGGCGCGCGCTCTGGCAGACGAACCGGGCGGGAGTTTGCCGCCGCGAGAGTTTGCGCGCCGCGCCGCGCAGATGGCCGCCGAGTTCGGCCTGACGGTTGAGACGCTCGAAGCAAGCGAGATACGCGCGCGCGGCATGGGGGGCTTGTGGGGCGTCGGGCAAGGTTCGGATGAGCCGCCTGCGCTCATCGTCGTGCGCTACGAACCGGAGGGCGCGAGCGCGGAAGATGAGTTGTGGGCGTTCGTCGGCAAGGGCATCACGTTCGACACGGGCGGCATCTCGATCAAACCCGCGCAGGGGATGGAGGAGATGAAGTCTGACATGGCGGGCGGCGCGGCCGCGCTCGGCGCGCTCTGCGCCATCGCACAGTTGAAGTTGAAACGGCGCGTCGTGGCCGTTGTCCCCAGCGCGGAAAACATGCCTTCGGGACGCGCGCTCAAACCCGGCGACATCGTGCGCACGCTTGCAGGCTACACCATCGAAGTCGTGGACACGGACGCCGAAGGCCGCCTCGTACTCGTGGACGGCATCGCCTACGCGCGCTCGCTCGGCGCGACGCGCATCGTCGATCTCGCCACCCTGACCGGCTCGATCATCGTCGCCCTCGGCGACCATCGCACCGGCCTCTTCTCGAACGACGACGAGTGGGCGGCGCGCGTCGAATCAGCCGCCGCGCGCGCGGGCGAACCGGCGTGGCGTATGCCCGTGAGCGACGACTACAAGAAGAAGATCGAGAGTCCCATCGCCGATTTCAAGAACTACGGCGGCCGTCCCGATGCCACCGGCGCCGCCCTGCTCCTCAGCAAGTTTGCCGCCGATACGCCGTGGGTGCATCTCGACATCGCCGCCACTTCGTGGCACGAAGAAGCCCAACCGCACGCACCCGCCGGGGCGACCGGCACGGGCGTGCGCACGCTGGTCGAACTCGTGCGAGGATAGGCTGGCTTCGCAAGCAAGGGATGAAGAAGAATTGATTCATTGATTCATTGATTCATTGATTCATTGATTCATTGATTCATTGATTCATTGATTCATTGATTCATTGATTCATTGATTCAATGAAGAAATGGATCAATGGATCAATGGATCAATTCTTAAATTATTCATCCCGTCGTTGTGTAGGTGAACGCTTTTTATGTTGTCTCAAGAAACGGTTTTCCTGACGGGCTTTCCCGGTTTCATCGCCGCGCGTTTGATCAAGGCGCTGGCGCGGGACGGTGCGCGCTTTCTGTTGCTGGTGCAGCCCGCCTTTGTGTCGCGCGCGCGGGAGGAGATCGCGCGGCTCGTAGAGGAAACCGGCGCGGTCGCGGAGCGTTTTCAGATCGTCGAGGGCGACATCACGCGCGCACGTCTGGGGATGAACGAGGGGGAGTACGAGTCTGCGCGGGCGGAGACGACCGTGCTGTTTCATCTGGCGGCCATCTACGATCTGGGCGTGCGGCGCGACCTCGCGATGCGCGTCAACGTGGAGGGCACGCGCCACGTCAACGAATTTGCGCGCGCCTGCGCGCGGCTCAAACGCTATCATTACGTCTCGACCTGTTACGTCGCGGGCTTGCGCACGGGCTTGATTCGAGAGGACGAGTTGGAACATGCGGCGGGCTTTCGTAATTTTTACGAGGAGACGAAGTATCTCGCCGAGTTGGAAGTCGAACGACTGAAAACGGAGTTGCCGGTGACGATTCATCGCCCGGCGGTCGTGTGCGGCGATTCGCGTACGGGCGAGACGGCGAAGTACGACGGCATCTATTACCTGATTAAGTACCTGCGCATGTGGCCGGGAATGTTGTCGCTCGCGAACATCGGCAACCGCGATGTAACCCTGAACGTCGTGCCGGTTGACTTCGTGGTGGCGGCGATGGCCGCGTTAGCCCGCGACGAGCGCGCCACGGGAAAGACCGTGCAACTGGCAGACCCGCACCCGCTCACCACCAATGAACTCTTCGAGACCATTTCGCACGCGCTCGCGGGGCGCGGTTCGCGCGTCCGTCTGCCGAAGCCGCTCGTGCGCGCGATGCTTCGCGTGCCGCTCTCGGAGAAATTGTCGAAACTTCCGCGGGTCGGCGTGCCCTATTTCTTTCTCGAACAGACTTACGACACGAGCCGCGCGCAGGAGTTGCTCGCGCCGCACGGCGTCTCCTGCCCGCCCTTTCCCTCATACGTCCGCGCGCTCGTTGATTTCGTCGCACGCCACCCGCAACTCTGAGTCTCGACGCGGTTGCAGACCTCTCCGCGATTGACCCTGAAGGCGTCCTGCGCTACAAAGTAGCGAATGGTGAATAGTAAATGGTGAATGGACGGAGACAGAGTTTTCCCCATTCACGATTCGCCATTCACCATTCACTTTGAGGAGAATCTTATGCCGGTGATCGGGTCGGAGATGCCTTCGTTGGAAGGGGCGACCGAGTGGTTCAACGCGACGGGCGCGCGCGCCGCGGCAGAGTCGAAGGGACACCCGACGCTCGTCTATTTCTGGTCTGTCAGTTGCGCGATCTGCAAAGACGACATGCCGCGCGTCGCCGAGTGGCGTAAGAAGTATGAAGGCTTGCGCGTGATCGCCGTACACACGCCGCGCGGTGAGGCCGACACGGACACGGAGAAGGTGCGCGAGTGCGTCGCGCTACACAAAATGTCCGAGCCGTGCGCCGTGGACAACGAGCACAAACTGCGCGAGGCGTTTCAGCACGGCGAGGGCGACGTGCCCGCCTATTACCTGTACGATGCAGAGGGCAAGCTGCATAGCTTCGCGGCGGGTGAGGGCGGCCTGAACACGGTCGGGGCGGCGCTCGAAGGACTGTTTGCCGCACAGGCGGGCGGCACGGCCACGGCCTGAAAGGTCGCGCCGGAGCGCGCGAGAAGATTGAGCAAACGAAAGCGGGCGATTCCCCTTTACGAGTGGGATCGCCCGCTTCCGTTTTGGTTCGTGTCGAATGCTGTTTAGAAGAGCGCCGAGAGCTGGCCGTAGATGAATTTCAGGAGAAAGGCGAGCGTGAACAGCGAGCCGACGAGCAGTGCGAGCAGTGCGAGCATGACGAGGCCGACGAAGAGCCAGTCGCTCATACGGCCGGAGTGCGCGTCTTCGGCCGAGACCGTCGCGCGGCGGCGCAGCAGTTCCACGTTTCGCGTGTTCGATTTCCACGCCGCATCGAACAGATCGCCGACGACGGGGATCGCGCCGAAGATGTAGTCCACGCCGATGTTGAGTCCCATGCGCAAGAGCGTCACCTTCGAGACGCGATAGCGCACGCCCGCCGCGAGCACGTAGAACCCTACGAGCGTCGAGGCCGTGTCGCCGACGCCGGGGATGAGGCCGACGATGGCGTCCAGACCGAAGCGCCAGCCCGTGCCGGGGATGCGAAAAAGCCCGTCCATCCAGCGGCTCAACTGATCGAGGCTCTGCTCGATCTCAACCTGAGAATGTCGCCGCTCGGGCGTCGCCCCGTCGGCGCGCGTCATGCCCGTCTGTTTCAATTCTCTCAACGCGATCCCTCCCGTTGCTTCAAAGAATCCGCCCGTCCGGCACGTCTCTGGCCGTGGCAGGCCAGCGCATGATGCGACGACCGACAATTCAGATGCGGGCGCAGCCCTGATAGTAGTACGAATCGTTGACGCAAAGGGATGACGGGAGGAGAAAATTAGCCGGGGGCGCAGAGAGAGAGAGCGCGCGAGCGCGGGCGGCGAACAAGGTTAGTGCGACAACTCGGATTCAACCGCGACGCCCGTCAGGCTGGGCGGGGGGATGCTAAAAACGGGCGCGCCTTGAACCTGGCCGCCGACGAAGTGCGGCGCGGGCAGGAGGAGTCGCGGCGAATCGGATTGCGCGACGTTTGAAAGTTCCGACGCGACGAGCGCGACCAGCGCTTCGACGAGTTGCTGGTGCGAGGCTTCGTATTCCGGCAGGGTTGCGGAATAGAGTGTGACGGCTCCGTGAAGTTCCTTGCCGTGAATGATGGGGCAGGCGGCGAGCGTGCGATAGGAGGCGTCGCTTGCGGCAAAGGCGGGCGGGAGATCGAGTTTAGGATCGGCGTTGTAGAACGGCTGCCGGTTGGCGAGCACCCAGCCCGTGACGCCCTCGCCGGTGACGATTGGGCGGTCGCGCAAAAGCGCGGCGTGTTGTCCGTCGGCGTGTGTCACGACGCAAGTGTCCGCGTGCGGCGGCACGAGCGTGACCGCGCACGAATCATAAGGCACGACGGCCTTCAGGCTTTCCACGAACGAAGCGATAACTTCATCACGGCCATCCGCTTCGCTCAAGCGGCGTGCGGCGGCCGCGAGCGAGGCGCGCTCGGCGTCTGTGAACACGACATCTTCAGGCCGGGACACGGTCGCCACTGCTTCGGCCAGACCGGCGGCGGGCGGGACGTGGCGCGCGGCCTCCGATAGTTGCTCGACGGGTTCGATGCCGTAGGTCGGCGCGGCCGTGTTGCGGTGCGCCGCGATCTCTGCCTCAAACTCCGGTAGGTGTGTGATGAATGTGCCGACGACGCGCGGGTCATACTGTGTGCCGCTGTGGCTCATGAGATAGTCGATGGCCGCGGCGCGCGTCATGCCTTTGCGATACTGGCGGTCTTCGCGCACGGCGTCGAAGCAGTCAACGACCGTCAGGATGCGCGCCGTCAGGGGGATGCTCTCACCCGCGAGTCCGTCCGGGTAGCCTTTGCCGTCCCAACGCTCGTGATGCGAGCGGACGACGGGCACGACCGGATAAGAGAAGCCGACGCGACCGAGAATTTGCGCGCCGACGAGCGTATGCACTTTCATCTTCTCGAACTCGGCGGCGGTGAGCTTGCCCGGTTTGTTGATGATGTAATCGGGCACGGCGATCTTGCCGATGTCGTGCAAAAGCGCCCCGGCGCGCAGGGCTTCGATCTCGGCGTCCGAACAGCCGAGCAGGCGCGCGACCCCGGCGGCGTAAATCTGCACGCGCAGCACGTGTTCGTGCGTCACCTCGTCTTTGGCGTTGATGGTCACGGCGAGGGCTTCGATGGTTTCGCGATGCGCTTGCTCCAAAGTGTCTATGCGTTCCTGTTGCGCGCGCTCGATGATGTTGAGTTGCTCCTGCATGCTGTCGCGATAGCGACGATGCCCGAAGTAGATGGCGATGAGGATCGGCGCGCCGATGGCGACCATCGTGAGCGCACCCGACTGGAGGCCGACATACATCAAACTCGCCGCCGCGCTCGTCGGCAGAAACAGCGGCGCGGCCACCCTGAAATTCTCCTTCCAACTCGACATCACCGAGACGCCGAGGCGCTTTGCGAAGAACACTGCGACAAGCCCTGTGTTGACGCTGATGTGGACGACGCTCGCCACGAGCAGGCCGACGGCGATTGCCGGGAAAGTGTGCTGCGCGCCCCCCGTGCCTTCGCCGAAACCGTAACGCAGCGCCGCATAGAGGCTCGCCGCGGCGGCGGCCGCCGCCAGCGACATCATCCCGAATGAATAGAGGTTGCTGGAGAGGCGGCGGACGGCGCGGCGTGAAGAGGTAAGCCCCTCGATGCCCGCCACGAAGACGCACGCGGCGAAGCCGTAGCGGCAGGCGATGAGAAGCACGAGCGCGTCGGAGAGCGTGAAGTTCATACGCTCCTGCGACAGCTTGAGAGCAGAGGGCAGCGGGAGGGTGTTGGGGAACATGCCCGTCACGATGACGAGCGGCAAGAGCGCGAGCACGCTCACTTGTTCGCGCCACGCATGCTCGATGAAAAAACTCCCGGTCGCCGCGAGCCACAACGCGAGACTGACGACCGTGAGGGTCGTCGGGTAAACCGCAATGCTATTTACTCTCGCGTTCTCTTCCGTCATGTTCCGCACTCCCGAATTTGAAATGTGCATGGGCGGGAGGCCGACGCGCCTCTCGCCCGTTCCGCGCTGTTCTAGTAGCGGCGCGGGTAAAGCGGGCTGTTATTTGCCAGTCGCCGGACGCCGACGGGGATCGCCTCTTCGCCGAGCAGGATGACCTGCTCCGGCCTGATGTCCACCGTGTTCGGGTCAACCAAATTCGACGCCCAGATCATCTCGTTATCAAAACTCAATCCGCTCATCGAGCCGGATGGCAACTGCCCGTCGGCCGTCGTATAGGTGCTCGCGATCACGATCCCGCTCGCAATCACGATCCCGCTGGCGATGACGATGCCGCTGGCGATCACGATGCCACTCGCGATGACGATGCCGCTCGCGATGACGATGCCGCTACCGGACACGTAGCTCCCGTCGGCGTTCATGTAGCCGTCGGCGACGGCGAAGCCGTCGGAGATCGTCCGCCCGTCGGCGAGCCGGTAGCCGTTGGTGAGTTGCATGCGGCTGTTGAAGGCGACGCCGTCAACCCAGAGGAGGCCGTTGTTGAGAGGGATGGCTTCGCCGCCGATGGGAGAGGTGATGCCGGGAACGTTGGCGTAAGTGGTCTTGCTGTTGGTGAGCAGGTTGTCGCCCGGCTTCGCGCGGTCTGCGTCGCGGCGTACGGCGCGTGCGAGCGAGACGGCGGCGTTAGCGTTTAACTCGCCCGCGCCTTCCGTGATGATGCGTTCAAAAGTGGACATGCGCCCGGTCATCACGCCGGTTTCATAGTAGGGCAGGCGTTGGGCGGTGCGCATGATGAGGGCTTTGACGAGGCGCGGCGTGAGCGAAGGGTTGGCTTCGAGCATCAGGGCGACCGTGCCGGCGACGGCCGGGGCGGCGAAAGACGTGCCGCTCCAGATGCGATACGTGCCGGTCGCGACCGGCGTCGTCGTGGCGGAATTACCTAACACCAAGCCGCCGAGCAGTCCGCCGCCGCCGTTAGTCGAGTAAGAGTTGCTGGCCGTGGGAGACGTGACGGATGATTCCGCCGCGCCGATGCGGTTGCCGGGCGCAACCAGATCGGGCTTGATGAGGCCGTCGACGAGCGTCGGGCCGCGCGACGAGTAGGTCGCCACCGTGTCGTCCGAACGCTTGATAGTCTCCTGCGTGTTGGTCGCGCCGACCGTGATCACTTTCGGCGAATTGGCCGGGGAGAGAATGCCGCCGTAGATCGTCCGCCCCTCGGTATCCTTGCCGAGGTTGCCGGCCGCGACGACGACGACGATTCCCGCATCAACTGCGCGCCCGACCGCCAGACACAGCGGGTCGGTCTTGTAGCTCTGCGTGATCGAAGTGCCGAGCGACAAATTCATCACGCGGATTTTGTAAGTCGTTCTGTTTTTGATGACCCAGTCAATTCCGGCGATGACGCCGGAGACCGTGCCCACGCCCTGCGAATTGAGGACGCGGACGCTCACGAGATTCGCCATCGGGGCTATGCCGCCGTAGGTGGGCGCGCCCGCGTGCGTGTTGGCGTAGTCTTCGCTCGCTTGCCCCGTACCGGCCGCCACGCCCGCGGCGTGCGTGCCGTGTCCGTAGTTGTCGAGTTTCGTGCCTTCGCCGGTGAAGTCCACTTCCTGCGTGATGCGGTTGTAGGGCGTGAGCGTCGGGGAGGAGATGAGACCCGTGCCGAGCAGCCCGCCGCCGCCGAGCAGCCCGCCGCTCGATTCGAGTTTGTAGCCCGCGAACTCCGCCGCGTCCGACCGGCTGATGCCGCTGTCGAGAAAGGCTATGCCGACGCCGTTGCCTGCGCCGCCCGCCGTCACGTCCGCGGGCAAGACTTTGCTCGCGCCGGTCGTCATCTCTAGATGGCTGGTGTTGTCTGTGGTCGTCGCCAGCGTGCGCACCTGTGCGTCTTCCGAGAGCCAGGACACTTCCTCGCGCGCGGCCAGTTCTTCGAGTCTCTCCGCCGGCACGTCCGCGACCATCAAGCCGAGTTCGCGCAACTCCTGCCGGACGCGCGCGCCCGCGCCCTGCAACATCGCGCGCGCGCGCCCCGTCGCCGCCCTGTCGGCCAGACTGAGAATGACACGCACCTGCTCGCCGTCACCGTGTTCCGGCGCCTGACGCGCACGCACGCGCAACAGTTCCGTCATCTTGCCGGATGCCGCGCCGCGTGCGGAGGCTTTGCCGCGTGCCGCCGTTGGACGCACCAACATCGTGCCGCCCATCGACAACAGAAGCGAATAGACCAGGAGAAGGGTCAGGGGGGTTGACCTGCGCATTAAGTATGTTCCTCGTATATTTGTTAAAGGCTGATCCGCATATCGGGGACGGACGCGGCAGGATGCTCGCCGAACATTGATCGTTAAACAATCGCCGTGCCGCTTGCGAATGTCACAAAACCTTTGCAGTAACCCGAACACGTGCCGCACGCAGGGCGCGCCCAAGTCTGTTTGAACGGTCAGCCTGACCCCGCTTAAGTCAAACAGACGTGCGCGCACCGTGTCTCAGCGAAACTGGAACCCACCCGCGCGCACGGCGGCGAGGTGTTCCGCGTTTTTTACGCACGCGACGAGAGGGGCGGAAAGTTAAGAGTGTTGTTGTGGTGAACGGGGCGGGGATTAACGTGTACGCATCATCTGCACCACTGGATAGTGTCAGTAGCCAGCGTGGCGCGAGAAGTAACAAAACACAATTGGTTGCAGCCGTAACGGGAGTGAGAAGTGGAGACGCGAGGCAGCATGTTGAGAGAAGAATCATGCCGGAGTTGTTCCACAAAAATTGTTGCAACTCGCAATCGCCACAACTGGAACAAGCCGTGTCCGCGTTTATTTCGTCACCGCCACGGATTCAGCAGCAGGCTGGAGATTCCTCACACGCTTGTCCGTTAATACTAATAAAGAATACGGACACACCCCTCGATGGACTCCTTGCTTATTCTTAAGTTTTGTTCCGCATCTCCTGTAGTAGAGCATTATAGTTTTCCCTAACTATCAACGAGCTTGGGTGTTCAAGCCCGAGCACCTTTTCATAGATACCCAATGCCCGCACGTACAGCGGCTCGGCTTCCGCGTGCCTGCCTTGGCTACTGTAAAGGGTTGCCAGATTGTTGAGGCTCGAAGCTACGTCGGGGTGCTCCGGTCCAAACACCTTCTCAGCAATGTTCAGCGACCGCATGTACAGCGGCTCGGCTTCCGCGTATTTGCCTTGGCTATCGTAGAGGTATGCCAGGTTGTTGAGACTCGTAGCTACGTCAGGGTGCTCCGGCCCAAGCGACTTCTCAAAGATTCTTAACGCCCGGACGCACAGCGGCTCGGCTTCCGCGTACTTGCCTTGGTCACCGTAGAGGAATGCCAGATTGTTAAGGCTCTGCGCCACATCCGGATGCTCCGACCCAAGCGACTTCTCGCGGATTCTCAACGCCCGCACGTACAGCGGCTCGGCTTCCGCGTATTTGCCTTGTTTGTTGTAGAGGAATGCCAGATTGTTGAGGCTTGTAGCTACATCCGGGTGTTCCGACCCGAGCACCTTCTCGCAGATGCTCAGCGCGCGCACATACAGCGGCTCGGCTTCCGCGTATTTGCCTTGTTTGCTGTAGAGGAATGCCAGATTGTTAAGGCTCTGCGCCACATCCGGATGCTCTGACCCAAGCGACTTCTCGCGAATGCTAAGCGCTCGAACGAGCAGCGGCTCGGCTTCCGCATACTCGCCTTGTCTGTTGTAGAGGATTGCCAGATTATTGAGGCTTGTAGCTACATCCGGGTGTTCCGGCCCAAGCGCCTTCTCGCGGATGCTCAACGCTCGAACGAACAGCGGCTCTGCCTCCCTGTATTGCGCGCGCTCAATGCAGTAGTAACCTGCTTGGTTCAGCAGTCGCGTTACTTCAGGAAACTCGAAGCCGTACTCGTCTATCAGCCTTGCCGCTTCCTGAGCGTGCGGCAGCAACTTCTCACAGAGCGGCCAATTCTGATGCTCTACCAGAGGGAATGATTCATTCAACGCCCGCACTACCCGCTCAGCCCAGAGTTGTCGCGTCGCCACGTCCATCTCATCCTTAAGCACTTGCTGCACCAACCGATGGACTTCAATTGTTCCGTTCTGCGTGTTTCGCCGGATCAGAGAGAAGCGTGTGGCCTCCCCAAACATCTTTACCAGGTTGACCCCTCCGCCGGTCATCGCAGCTAAGTTATCCCCCAATTCCTCTGCCCCGGTGACGAATATCTCTTCCGGAATGGCATCCGGTGCCAGAAAGGCGCATGCCCGCAGCATGTCCGCCGCTGCCGCGTTAGCATTTTCTACCTGCCGGAAGGCAAGCGAAAAGGTGATCGTCACAGGCTCGTGGTCGGATATTATTCCGCCGCGCTCAGCTCTCAACTTGACCCCCTCTGTTCTGTAAAGCTCAAGGTACTCGGCAAGGCTGCTCGGCCTTTCTTCGATAAACGCACCCGCCTGATCGAGTGCCAGAGGAAGCCCGCCGACCTCCCGCGTGATCTCGCCCGCCAACTTCTGATCGGCTTCCGTCGCCGCTCCGTGATCGTCGTCCAGGGCTATCAACTTCGACCGCCGCAGCAGGAACAGCGTGCCTTCATCGGGCATCATCTCTGTGATCTCTATCCTGCTAATGCTGCCCGTGGCGAGGGCGCGCGTCGTCAGCAGGATGTGGCCGCCCCATTCGCGGCGCAGCAGGTCGGAGACGAGTTTGAGTTCGTCCGCGTTGTCCAGGATCAGGAGCCAGCCGGTTTGCGCTTCAAGCCAACGCTTCACGGCCAGGACAACCTTCTCCCTGTCGGTCTCATCCTTCTCCGGCAGTTTGAGCCTGGAGGCGATGGCGGCGTAGCCCGCCTTGAGTGCATCTTCGCTATCGGCCTTAGCCCACAGCACCGTCTTGTATTCGCCGCGGTGGCGGTAAGCATACTCCACTGCTGTTTGCGTCTTCCCCACCCCGCCCATGCCACTAAGCGCCGCCTTCCCTGTGGCAATGAGCGCTTGACTTAAGTCGTCGAGGACTTGAGTGCGACCGGTGAAGAATGGATTGCGCGTGTGCGGGACGTTCCAAACCGCAGGCGTGTTGTGCGGCGTCCCTCCGCTGCTCGTCGCCGCGCCGCTGCCGGAAACCGCGCCCGCAGGGGTTTGGGCTTCGGCAAGTTTCAGTATCCGTTGGGCGACGGCGAGGAGGACGCTGTCCTGTTCGGCCTCCTGCATTGCGTTGAGGGGCTTGGTTGGTGGGTTGGCCGACTGAAAGACCGAGAGAGATAACTCGTTAGGGCCGTTCGCCGGATCGGGATATTTAAACTTCGCCTCAATGAACGCACAGGGGCGCAGGATGACGGGTATCACGGTGCGCCCTTCGTTCATCGCGTTCATCAGCAGGACGGGAAGCTCGCTGTTGCTGATGTACTTCGAGGCGAGGAAGGCGGGGCTGACCAGTAGCACGGCGACCTTCGCGTGCTGAAGCTCCGCCTTGATGGATCTGTCCCACTGCTCGCCGGCCTCGATCTCTGTGTCAGACCACACCTTCACCAGGTCTTGGCGGACGAGAGGCTGTAGCTGTTCCAACAGCCTGTTGAGCCATCGCTTACTCGGTTCGGGGCTATCGTTGTCGCTGTGCGCGTAGCTGATGAAGACGGTGAAGTCATCGGAGGCGTTATCGGAGGGCATGCGGGTCTTCTCCCTTGAACATGTTGGCGACTCGACTTACATCAGGAACAGGCACCGGCTGGTCATGTGAGAGCCTGCGCGGGGCAGTGTAGAGGTAAGCATGGCCGGGTGTCACGCTCAATTAGTGCAGATGAGAGCGTGCCCTAGAGAGGCCGCTGAAAATCACCGTGTGCGCGTCATCTGTCGCCAGAAGAAGCGGCCGAGGCGATGAGCAAGTTCGCGTTGCTGTGCGAAGGGTGAAGTAATGACAGCGGACGCAGTACGAACTCTCTGACACGAACGCCTTACTCAAGCTCTTACGTTTAGGAAAGCAACTCAAAGGTCGCGGATCGAGAAAACCTATCTATGAATTGACTTTTTTATCTCTCAATAATATTGTTTTCGCGTTTATCAGGTCTAAGTGGGTCGGCCTCTATTTCCAATACTATTCACCGACCCTTTCCTTGTAGTAAAAAGTATTCCTTTCCCTCATTCTTAACGAAGCTTTTCTGCTTACCCTGTTATCAGAATGAAGTTTCCACCTTGCGGAGATGATTCATCCTCATGATGCAGAGCGACAAGTTCTTAAACATCGGCGTACGCAAAGGAAAGATTAAGGTCGAAGCGCGCAGGTATGCATTGGAACATCAACGCCAACGCAAACTGAATCAGGAGAGGATGCGCGTCGGGGAAATTCTGGTCAACGACGGCCTGCTGACGGATGCCGGGCGCGATGAGATTCTGTTCGAGCAGCAACGTCTCAGGACGGCTAGACTCTACCGCATCCGACGACTAGCACCGGCTATTCCGTCGCTGCTCGGCCAACGGTTGATAATCGTCGTCCTGGCGGTGGGAGGGGTGGCGCTGGCGGGCTATTTAGGCGTCCCGCTTGATAAGGCGACGGGGGTGGCCGGCTTTATCACGTTTACGCTCATCACTATCCTTGAGTATAGGGCGTTGCACTCGACCACCCTGTCCTTGATTCGCGCCCTGATACTTTGCTCCGGTCTCTTCGTACTCGCATCATTCTTTTATTCGGTCTTTACTTTCACGCGACTGGACGAGATCACAGACATTAATAAGTATTCCAACCCGCAGGCCATAGCAACATGGCTGTTCAGGATCAAGGCTGGCTTTCTGGCTCTGGGGGCGGCGGCGCTGACGCTCGGCGTGTATTCGATCTGGAAATTCCACGCACTGCGCTACACGCAGGCGCGCCTCGGTTTGATGAAAGACATTATCATCAGAGTCGAGGCAGCATTGCGCGACAAGACCAAGTTGGCCGATGAGAGGAATGCAGAGGCCATCACGATCATCCTGAAAGGGTTGCGCAACGCCATCCGCCTGAGCCTGCCGGACAGGACGTTGCGCCGTTTTACGTTCTTCTTTCCCGGCAGGGATCAAATCACGGTCATGTTCTTTACGCCGGAACCGGCCGCGCGTTCGTTTCGTTTGGATAATGTGGTGTACCCGGAGGACGCGCCGGAAAAGGTGAGGGAAGCATTTAGTTGGATGCAGACCAACCATTTTCCCAAATTTTTGGATCAGAGCGGATTCAACAGGATGCTCAAGATGGCGAAGGGTCTGAAACCGGAGGGTTGGCGACAACGCTACCTCAATTTCCCTGATCGCTATGAGTTTATCAGTGTTTGCGGTTGGGTCTATGAAAAAAAAGAGACCTTGTTCTCGCGTGACGCATCTCAATGCTTAGCGTATGATGGCCGGTACTTCGACGGCATCAAAGAACTAGGGCTTAGTAAGGATGAGTTGTCCTGGATCAACTTCGGCTCGTTCATAGCCTGTCCCGTGCTTGCCCCAGATGGGAGCGTCGGTAACATCTTGTTGGTCGCGAAGAGTCGTAATAATAGTTTGGAACCTGAGGACTTGGAGATCACCATCGTCGCCAGCCAACTGCTCGGGAGAATATTGCAAGTTAGAAAGGAGGATGTGAATGGAGCTTGACGAAATAGGAGTCATAGACAGCAAACACAGACGAGTGCCTTACACCGTT
>DASVPS010000149.1:0-3942 GCA_036389555.1 Pyrinomonadaceae bacterium | reverse complement strand
AAAGACCTAAGGCGTAAATCGTGAATCGTCAATCGTGAATAGAGAAAGCCGGTTTCTATTTACGATTGACGATTCACGATTGACGTTCCTTTCGGCTACTTGCCGAAGATGACGTAATCGCCGTGCGATGTCGACATGAAGAAGAGCATGGGGAGCGAAAGCCAGGCGTTGGCGCGCGAGGCGAGGAAGGCGCGGCGCGCGAGTTCGGGCGGCGCGGCAGGCCCCGTCCCGGCCGTGCCGGCGATGATGCGTTTCTGCGAAGGCCAGATGATGCCCCAGACGTTGAGCAGCATGATGAGCCCCAGCGCGCCGCCGATGCCGATGGAGTGGGTCTTGTTGCTGGCGTAGCTGTCGCCGCCCGGCGTGGTGAGAGCGTAGTTCAGCCAGCAGACGATGGAGATACCCATCACGACCACGAGGACGGTGATGATGGCGGCGAGCACCTTCCCGTCCTTCGTCAAAGCGGGCACGCGCGTGATGATGAAGAACTCGATGGCGAAGGTGACGATGGCGATAATCATCCAGACGATGAGGATGAGCCATGTGTTGGCGCTCGCGCCGTTGGCGTTAGCGTTCACCACATCACCCTTGAGGATGTACATTGCGTAGTACATCAAGCCGACGAGGACTGTGGCGAGCGCGCCCCAGCGGAAGTACCAGAGGGCGCGCGTGAGCAGGTCTGGATTAACCTTCTTCTTCGTGTCGGCGTCGAGTCCCTTCTGGAAAGGGACGTTGACGAGATTGAAAAAGTACAGCAGGCCGATCCAGGTGATGCCGGCGACAAAGTGGCTCCAGCGCAGCAGGACGCGGACGAGCGCCTCGGCTCCCGGCGCGTGGAAAATCTCTTGCAGCATCGCGAAACCGAAGGGGAGATGAACGGATGACTCGATCAGCATATGACCTCCGAAGTTTTCTATTTGGTGATGGCGTGGCTTGCTTGCCGGATGTTACGCGCGAGAGATTAGCACCTGACGTGGCGTGCCGCAATTAAATTCAGAGGTTAGAGGTCAGAGATTAGAGGTCAGTAAAAACGAAAGTCTTTTACTAATCTCTGACCTCTGACCTCCGATCTCTAATCTTCGCTCGGTCGGTTGCCCGGCGCGAGGTTGTCAACGCTGGATTGGCGCAGGACGCGCACTTTGAGGTCGTCCTCGACGCGCACCTGGCAGGAGAGGCGTACGTTTTCGGCGAGTCCGGTCTCCTGTGCGAGGCGCGCGCGTTCCGGTTCGCCGATCTCGCCGGGGTCGCCCGCCAGCACTTCGACGCGGCAGGTGGTGCATTTGGCGTTGCCGCCGCAGCGGTGCAGAATGTCAATTCCGGCGTCTTCGAGGACGAGGACGAGTTTGCGCCCCGCCTCTGCGTCAATATCTTGCGTGCCGGTCGCAGTCTCGGCTTGGATTACGGGCATCTTCGGGTAAGCTCCTCTATGAAATTTTGGGTGATTGCTGGTGTGCGAGAGTTTACACCAAAATAGAAAAGCGCGGTACGCGAAGCGTGCGAAGCGCGCCTGACCGCCCACCTTTGAGAGGGCAATCAGGCGCGCTTCGCGCGTTTCGCGTACCGCGCCGTTTATCGCCGCGGTGATGCGCTCGAACTACGGGTTACGCGGTGAACGAAGACCCGCAGCCGCAGCCGCCGGTCGCGTTCGGGTTCTTGAAGGTGAAGCCCGAACCCATCACGCCGTTGACGTAATCGATCTCGACGCCGTTCAAATACTGCATGCTGAACATATCGACGAAGAGGCGCACGCCGTGCGCGTCCTGTATGTTGTCGCCCGGCTTCGACTCCTCTTCGATGCTCAGGCTGTACTGGAAACCGGAGCAGCCGCCCGGCACCACGCGCACGCGCAGGCCGGCCGTCTCCGGCAAGCCCTCTTCGCTCGACATAAACTTCTTGATCTCGGTCGCCGCATTCTCCGTCACGTTGAGCGTCACGGTCGGCATCGTCGCTGTTGACATTTTTCTCTCTCCTTAAATTAAGACCCGTTAATCCAGTATGCGGTTGTTAACCTTAGATGTCGGTGGTCGGTTGTCAGTTGTCAGTCATCCGTCGTCAGTTGTTCAGAGCAACGACGCCGTTAATATTACCCGTCTTGACCATCCGCCACAAGTAACGAATAACGAACAACTGACCGCTGACCTTTTTACTGCGCCTGCGTCACCACCACTTTGAGTTCGGGCTTCATCGCCTCAATCGAGACTTGCCGCGCGACTTCTTCCGCCACGCGCCGGAACGCTTCGGCCTGCGGCGAATTCGGGTGGCTGAGAACTACGGGCACGCCCGCATCGCCGCCCTCGCGCACGTCCAATCCCATCGGCACTGCGCCGAGGAACGGCACGCCGTAGGCTTCCGCCAGCTTCCGGCCGCCGCCCTCGCCGAAAATATTGTACTGCGTCCCCGTGTCCGGCGCGACGAAGTAACTCATGTTCTCCACGATGCCGAGCACAGGCACGGCCACCGTCTCAAACATCCTCAAAGCGCGGCGCACGTCGGCCACGGCCACCTCCTGCGGCGTCGTCACCAAGACCGCCCCCTGCACGGGGACGAGTTGCGCCAGACTCAATTGCACGTCGCCCGTGCCCGGCGGCATGTCTACAATGAGATAGTCGAGTTCGCCCCAGAGCACGTCTTGCAGGAACTGGCGGACGAGGCCGTGCAGGATGGGGCCGCGAAAGATCATCGGCTCGTCGCCCGGCTTCAGAATCGCCATGGACATCATAGAGATGCCGTGCGCTTTGACCGGCACGAGTTTGTTGCCCGCCACCTCCGGCTTCGCGTCGCTCACGCCGAGCATTAAAGGCGCGTTCGGCCCGTACACGTCTGCGTCCATCAGGCCGACGCGCGCGCCGTCGCGTGCCAGCGCGACCGCGACGTTGACGGCCACGGTTGACTTGCCGACGCCACCCTTGCCCGACGAGATCGCGATGATGTTGCGCACGCCCGGCACAGTCACCTTCTCGCCGATGCCTCGGCCTTTGGGCACTTCCGCGTCCATCGTCACACGGACGTTCGTCACGCCCGCGAGCGCGCCGACGTGTTGCTCGGCCGCCGTCTGCATCTCTTCTTTCACCGGGCAGGCCGGGGTGGTCAGGACGATGCGGAACGAAACCTCGCCGCCGTCAATGCGTAAATCCTTGACGAAGCCGAGCGTCACGATGTCTTTGTGCAGGTCTGGGTCGACGATTTTGCGTAGCGCGTCGAGCACGCTCTGTTCTGAAATTTGTGCCATAATTGCCATCGGGTAAATTATAGAGGTATTCAACGGCTACGTACAATTGAGCGGCATGATGAACGAACCGGAAAGCAAAATAGTTCGCGCGGCCTGCCCGCACGATTGCCCCGACACGTGCGCGATGCTCGTGACGGTCGAGGGGGGGCGCGCCGTGCGCGTCGCGGGCGACCCGGCTCATCCCTTCACGCGCGGCACGCTCTGCACCAAAGTCGCCAACTACGAGCAACGCACGCACAGCCCCGACCGCATACAGACGCCCCTCCGGCGCCGCACGGGCGCAAAAGGCGCGAGCGGCGACGCCCGCTTCGAGCGTATTAGTTGGGACGAGGCGCTCGACGAGATCGCGGCGCGTTTCCGCGCGCTCGCACAATCTGCGGAAGGCGCGGAGACGATCCTGCCCTACAGCTATTGCGGCACGATGGGCTTCGTCCAATCCGAGTCGATGGACAGGCGTTTCTTCCACCGCCTCGGCGCGTCCATCCTCGAACGCACGATCTGCGCCTCCGCGGGCTCCGCCGGATACGACGCCACCATCGGCGCGCGCATCGGCACAGACCCCGAACGCTTCCGCGAAGCGCGCCTCATCATCTTGTGGGGCACGAACACCATCACGAGCAACGTGCACCTCTGGCCGTTCATCCTCGAAGCGAAACACAAGGGCGCGCGCGTCGTCGCCGTTGACCCGCGCCGCACGCGCACGGCCGACCAGT
>DASVPS010000148.1:0-12429 GCA_036389555.1 Pyrinomonadaceae bacterium | reverse complement strand
CGGATTGCGGATTAAAAGCCACTCGCTTCTTTAATCCGCAATCCGAAATCCGCATTCCGCATTCCAACGTCCCTATTTAGAATGAATCCAAAACGTGTCGCCATCGGCAGCGATCATGCCGGTTATGAAAGCAAGGAATTGGCGAAGCGGGAGATCGCGGCGCTCGGCGTAGAGGTTGAAGACAAGGGCACGGATAGCCTTGCGAGCGTTGACTACCCGGACTTCGGCGCGGCGGTCGGGCGGGCGGTGGCGTCGGGCGAAGTCGAGCGCGGCGTGGTCATCTGCGGCTCCGGCATCGGCATCTCCATCGCGGCCAACAAAGTGCCGGGCGTGCGCGCCGCGCTCTGCTGGAACGAAGAGACCGCGCGCCTCGCCCGCCAGCACAACGACGCCAACGTGCTCTGCATCGGCGCGCGCTTCATCGAACCCGAACTCGCCGCGCGTATGATTCGCGCGTTTCTGGAGACGGACTTTGACGGCGGCCGGCATCAGGAGCGCGTCGAGAAGTTGTCGCAGTTGGACGCGGCGCGCTAAGGGGACGTGGAAGTCGCCCCCGCGGCCGGGCGCAGATTGACACGTGGGAATTTCACGCAAAGGCGCAAAGGCGCAAAGCAAGACACTAAGAAACAACGTTCTAACTTCGTGCCTTCCTTCGCGCCTTTGCGCCTTTCGCGTGAGTCTTTTTTAAATTCGGAAGCAGCCCTTAACTCGAATTACCATGCCAACCAAAGAACACGAACGTCTGAATGAGCCTTCGACCCTGCCCATCCACCCGTGGCGCAAGTGGGGGCCGTACGTTTCCGAGCGCGCGTGGGGCACGGTGCGCGAGGACTACAGCGAGCATGGCACGGCGTGGGACTACTTCCCGCACGATCTGGCGCGCTCGAAAGCCTATCGCTGGGGCGAGGACGGGCTGGCGGGAATCTGCGACCGTTATCAACTGCTCACCTTCGCGCTCGCTCTCTGGAACGGCAAAGACCCGATCCTGAAAGAACGGCTCTACGGTCTGGTTTCCAGCGAGGCCAATCACGGCGAGGATGTGAAGGAGTACTACTTCTACCTCGATTCAACGCCGACCCACTCGTACATGAAGTACCTGTACAAGTATCCGCAAGCGCCATTTCCTTACACCAAATTGATCGAGGAGAACCGCGCGCGCCGCAACGGCCACAATCCCGAATACGAGTTGTTAGACACGGGCGTCTTCGACGACAACCGCTACTTCGACGTGTTCGTCGAATACGCGAAGGCTTCGCCGGAAGACATCTGCGTACGCATCGAGGTCTTCAATCGCGGAGCGGAAGATGCGACGATCCACCTGCTGCCGCACCTCTGGTTTCGCAACATCTGGGCATGGTGGCCTGAGCCGTCGGCCGAGCCGATCATTCGTCTAGGCGAGGGCGGCAAAGACTTCATGACCCTCGTCGCCTCCGACGAGGAGACGTGCGGCCTGCCCGGCTTGCCCTTCAAGTATTGCCTCGGCACGCGCTATCTCTACGCAGACGCGGGCGGCAACCCCCTCTTCACAGACAACGAGACCAACGCGCAGCGCGTGTGGGGCGCGCATGCGCAGAGCCGCAAGCCTTTCGTCAAAGACGGATTCCACCGCCACATCATCAACGGCGAGCCGTCCGTCAACCCCGAACTGACGGGGACGAAGGCGTGCCTGCATTACGAGTTGAACGTCCCGGCCGAAGGGTCTGTCGTGTTGAAGCTGCGCCTGACGGATGAGAAGTTGAAGAAGCCGCTCGCTGATGTGGACAAAATCGTGGGCGCGCGGCGCAGTGAGGCCGACGAGTTCTACAACTCGATTCATCCGGCGAAGGCGACGGAAGACGAGAGGCGCGTGCAGCGCCAGGCGTTCGCAGGGATGCTCTGGGGCAAGCAGATTTACATCTACGACGTGCGCGCCTGGTTCGAGGGCGATAACCCTGCGCACCCGCCGCCCGAATCGCGCCGCCACATACGCAACCATCGCTGGATGCACATCAAGAGCATGCGCGTGCTCTCGATGCCGGACAAGTGGGAATACCCCTGGTTCGCCGCGTGGGATTTGGCGTTCCACTGCGTGCCGCTCGCACTGGTTGACCCGGAGTTTGCCAAAGAGCAACTGTGGCTGCTGCTCTTCGAGCAGTTTCAACATCCGAACGGGCAGATTCCGGCCTACGAGTGGGAGTTCTCCGATCTCAATCCGCCCGTACATGCGTGGGCGGTGTGGCGCATCTACAACATGGATCGCGTCGCCTCGGGCAAGCCCGACCGGCTGTTTCTCGAAAAGTGCTTCCACAAGTTGCTGATCAATTTCGCGTGGTGGGTCAACAAGGTTGACAGCGAAGGCAACAACGTCTTCGAGGGCGGCTTCCTCGGACTCGACAACATCACCGTCCTCGACCGCAGCCACGAACTCCCGAACGGCGCGAGCCTCGAACAGTCCGACGCGACCGGCTGGATGGGCATGTTCTGCCTCAACCTCATGCGTATCGCGCTCGAACTGGCGAAAGAGAACCCGGCTTACGAGGCGCTGGCGACGAAGTTCTTCCAGCACTACGTCTACGTCGGCGCGGCGATGAAGAAGATGGGTAGCGTCGGCTATCAATTGTGGGACGAGAAAGACAAATTCTTCTACGACGTGCTGAGCTATCCGAACGGCGAGCACCACAAGTTTCGCGTGCGTTCGCTCGTCGGCCTCATCCCGCTCTATGCCATCGAACGGCTGGAAGAGAACTGGATCAAGCCCTTCACGAGTTTCCACCGCGAGATGCACTGGTTCATCGAGAACCGACAGGACATCGTGCAGAGTTGCGTCCAGGTCGTCCAGCACGAAGACCAGCGCGTCTACGTTCTCGCCATCGTCAACGAAGATCAGATGCGACACCTCCTGGAGCGCATCTGGGACCCGCAGGAGTTTCGTTCCGATTACGGATTGCGCAGCCTGTCGAAATACCACGAGCAGCACCCGTTCCACTTCGGCGGCGCGCAGGTGGGCTATGAGCCGGCCGAGTCAATCGAGATGTTGAAGGGCGGCAATTCCAACTGGCGCGGCCCCGTCTGGTTTCCCACCTCTTTCATGATGATCGAGTCGCTGCGTAAAGTGGGCAAGGCTTACGGGGCGAAGTTCGAGATCGAAAGCCCCGTGGAGGGCGAACCGAACGTCACGCTCAACGACATGGCGCGCGGCTTCGCCGACCGCCTCATTCATTTGTTCACGCGCGATGAACAGAACCGCCGTGCCGCCCACGGCTGGTATCAGAAGTTTCAGGACGACCCGCACTGGCGCGACCTCATACTCTTCTACGAATACTTCCACGGCGACACCGGCATGGGACTCGGCGCATCGCACCAGACGGGCTGGACGGGGCTGGTCGCGTCGTTGATTGACGAGTGGCGGAAGTGAAGGGGATTGACCGCGAGGGAAAATTTCAACGCACACATCGCAAAGAAGACTGGAAGGACGCCGAGAGATTAATCATGCTCTCGGCGTCCTTCCAGTCTTCGACTCCTTATGCTCTGCGGTAAAGATGTCTTCTAACGAACCGGATGGATACTTACACGGTCGCCTGTGGTTCGGCCTTTTTAGCCGTTGCGGGCGTCGGCTTCCGCGTGTTTTTCTTCACGGTGAAGACCTCCGTGCTCTGGTTCTTGCCTTTGACCTTCACGTCGCCGAGCGGCTGCGTGTCGTAATCAATCCCCAGGAGCGCGGCCGTCGAGTCGCTGATGAGAATCGGCACGCCCTTCTCTTTGGTGGTTGATTCGAGTCGCGCCGAGAGGTTCACGGTGTCGCCGATGATGGTGTATTCGAGACGGCCTTCCGCGCCCACTACGCCGCACGTCGCCTCGCCCGTGTGGACGCCGACGCCGATGGCGATCTGCGGGCGATCCTTGTCCTTCCATTCCAGATTCATGCGCTCGACCTCGGCGAGCATCTCCAGCCCGCACGCCACGGCCGCGCGTGCTTCGAGTTTCTGCCCGCGGTCGATGGGCGCGCCGAAGACGATCATCAGGCCGTCGCCGATGAACTTGTTGATGTGGCCGCCGTAGGAGGTGACGATGCGGTGCATCCGGCTGAAATACTCGTTCAACCATTCGACTACCACGGCCGAATCAACCGACTCTGAGAGGGTGGTGAAACCGCGTATGTCCGTGAAGATGAGCGTGACGATGCGCCGCTCGCCGGCGATGGACAGATCGCCCCGCTGCTGCCAGAGCGTGTCGGCCACTTCGGGCGAGACGCACTTCGAGAAGATGTCCATGATGGCCGCGCGCTCTGCCTCCGTCGCGTCGCGGACGGCTTTCTCATGTGCATAACGCAGGAGAAACCCGGAGAGAGAGACAATCAGCACGCCGCCTTCCGTCGCGGCCAGCGGCAGGATGATGCCTTTGTGATAGAAAAACCAAGTCGCGGCCGCGAGCGTCCCGACAGCCACAGAGACCACGAGCAGCGTGCCCCACAGCGGGCGCAGCCAGAGCACCGCCAGCGAAGTCAGAGAGATAACCAGAAATAGAATGAATATATTTGCTCTATAAGACAGGCGGCGCAAATATTTGCCGAAGAGTAAGCTGGCTACGACGTTAGCGTGAACCTCTATGCCGGGCATCTTTCTCGGTGCGGTCTCCAGATTAGTGCCGCGGATTTTCGCTATCGTGGTGGCAATCAATCCCGGTTGATAGTAGGGAGTCTCGAAGAGATCGGGCGCATCGTTATTGGTCGCGCCGATCAGGATGATGCGGTCGCGGAAATACTCCTCATCCGAGATGTTGTCTTGTTCGCGGAACAAAATCTCGCGTGCTGAAATTCTACGAAAGCCGGGCGAACGGCTGCGGAAATCTATATTAAATTGGGCATCGGGGCGGAGCGGCACAATGCGTGGGCCGAAACTCACGGCATCGTATTGCACTTGCTCGCCGCCGATAGGTTGCAGCGGTTGTTGCGTATGAATTTGCGCGAGCGCAGCGCCGAAACTGAAATCATCTTTTTGCCGTGGATTGAAAAGCTGGCCGGTGCGTATGAAACCGTCGCTGTCGTGCGGCAGGTCTGCAAAGCCTGTCGCGGAAGCCTGCTCGGCGAATTCCGGCAAAGGGTCTATCGCCGCCGAACCGCCGAGGGGCAACTTCTTGACCAGAATGATATTGGCATTGGTGATCGATTCCAATATCTTCTGGTCGTCGGCTTTGTCCAACTCGGATAAGCCCCCCGCTTCACTCAAATAGACGTCAAGCCCGATGACGCTCGCGCCTCCGGCCGTGGCGCGATCAATCAAGCGTGCATAGTAACTGCGCGGCCATTTTTGAAGCCGAATGTGCGACTCACGGATGGAGTCCTCATCCACCTCGATGAGAGTGATCGGCTCTTTCAAGCCGCGTTCGCGCAGCTCCGGGTGCATGACATCGCGCAACTGGAAGAGAACGTCAAGCCCGTCCTGCTCGTAGCTGCCGATGAGGCCGTAAGGGTATTTGGTGTAAGCGCCTTTATCATCTTTGAGGGGCAACATCGCCAGCGCCAGCGCCGACCACACCAGCAGCAAGAGACCAAGCGCCAGCACCCAGTACCAGCGGCGCAGGAGGTAGGGTGCGAAGGAAAGTTTTTTGAAAATTGACATGGGGGTAGTTGTAGCAGTTATTAACGAGAACAGGGTCAGGTTGACAGGGACAAGCCGATACGGACGAGCGCGTGCGATTGTAACGCCAGCCCGGTGGGCGGTCAATCTTCTTCCGGCGCGCGTGCCGGTCGGACGAAATCGCACTTCCTGTAATCTTGACTAAAAAGTAAGGTATCCGTATAATCTCTCCGTAACTCGGTAATTGCTGATGTTGGAGCGGTTTACATGAAAGTCTCCGCACAGGAAGAATATGGGCTGCGTTGCCTCTTGCAACTCGCGCCGCTCGGCGAGGGCGAATACCTGACGCTCACGCAGATCGCCGAGCGCGAGGGCATTTCGACGGCGAACGCGGGCAAGTTGCTCTGGATTTTGAACAAGGCCGGGCTGGTGACTTCGATTCGCGGCACGAAAGGCGGCTATCGTCTGGCGCGCGCGGCTTCCGAGATACACCTGGACGAGATCATCAAGGTGCTGGACGAGGACGTGCTGGCGAGCCATTGCAACAGCTACACGGGCATCCTGGACACCTGCGTCCACACGGGCAACTGCGGCATCCGCCCCGTGATCGTCGGCCTGCACGACGTGGTGCAGCGGGCGATGGCGAGCATTACGCTGGCGCAGCTTTTGGGCACGGAGTCGAACGTCGAGACGACCTTGCACCAGATCAGTTCGCTGTCAGGTCAAACGACGCACAGGCGGGCGTGAAAGATAGAGACGAAACTTTCGTCGGAATAGAGTTCCAGTTTAAGGGTTGAAGAAGAGACAAAGATGAGTTCAATCGAATTACTGACCAACAAAGAATACAAATACGGTTTCGTGACCGACATCGAGTCGGACATGATCCCGCGCGGCCTGAGCGAGGACACGATCCGGCTCATTTCGGAGAAGAAGAACGAGCCGGAGTTCATGCTCGAATTTCGTCTGAAAGCTTATCGCAACTGGCTCAAGATGGAAGAGCCGCAGCACTGGCCGAACATCACCTATCCGAAGGTCGATTATCAGGACATCATCTATTACAGCGCGCCCAAGCAGAAGGCCACGAAGGCCAGCATGGACGAAGTTGACCCGGAGTTGATCAAGACGTTCGAGAAACTCGGCATCCCGCTCTCCGAGCAGAAGCAACTGGCGGGCGTGGCCGTTGATGCCGTCTTCGACTCGGTCTCCGTGGCGACGACCTACAAAGAGAAGCTCAAGACGCACGGCGTCATCTTCTGCTCGTTCTCCGAGGCCGTGCATGAGTACCCGGAACTCATCAAGAAGTATCTCGGCACGGTCGTGCCGACGAACGACAACTACTTCGCGGCCTTGAACAGCGCGGTCTTCACCGACGGATCGTTCGTCTTCATCCCGAGGGGCGTGCGCTGCCCGATGGAGTTGTCCACCTATTTCCGCATCAACAATTCGGAGTCCGGCCAGTTCGAGCGCACCTTGATCATCGCGGAAGAAGGCGCGCACGTCTCTTATCTCGAAGGCTGCACCGCGCCGAAATTCGACAAGAACCAGTTGCATGCGGCGGTCGTCGAACTCATCGCTTTAGACGACGCCGAGATCAAGTATTCCACGGTGCAAAACTGGTATGCGGGCGACGAAGAGGGCAAGGGCGGCATTTACAATTTCGTGACGAAGCGCGGCGCGTGTCGCGGCCGCAACTCGAAAATTTCGTGGACGCAGGTTGAGACCGGCTCGGCCATCACCTGGAAATACCCTTCGTGCATCTTGCAGGGCGACAACTCCATCGGCGAGTTCTATTCCGTCGCGCTCACCAACCACGCGCAGCAGGCCGACACCGGCACGAAGATGATCCACATCGGCAAGAACACGCGCTCGAACATCGTCTCGAAAGGCATCTCGGCGGGCAAGTCGAACAACAGCTATCGCGGCCTCGTCAAAGTGCTGGCCGGGGCAGAGGGCGCGCGCAATTACACGCAGTGCGACTCGCTCCTGATCGGCGACAAGTGCGGCGCGAACACGTTTCCCTATATCGAGGTATCGAACAACACGGCGAAGGTCGAGCACGAGGCGACCACCTCGCGCATCAGCGAAGAGCAGTTGTTCTACCTGCGCCAGCGCGGCATCTCGCAGGAGGACGCCGTCTCGCTCATCATCAACGGTTTCTGCAAAGACGTGTTCCGGGAACTGCCCATGGAATTCGCCGTCGAAGCGCAACGCCTGCTCGGAATGAAATTGGAAGGCAGCGTCGGATAAAACAGAGGCTAGAGGTCAGAGGTTAGAGGTCAGTAAAAATCAGTTTGTGTGTTTTAACTGACCTCTGACCTCTAGCCTCTAACCTCTATATTTACGGAGTAAATATTGTGTTAGAGATTCGTGATTTACATGCGAGGGTTGAGGGCAAGGATATTTTGCGGGGCGTGAGCCTGACGGTGAAACGTGGCGAGGTGCACGCCATCATGGGGCCGAACGGTTCGGGGAAGTCAACGCTGGCGAAAGTGCTGGCGGGGCATCCGTCTTACGAGGTGACGGGCGGCGAGGTTTTGTTCGACGGCAAGAATCTGCTCGAACTCGAACCGGACGAGCGCGCCCGCGAAGGCGTCTTCCTCGCCTTTCAATACCCTGTAGAAATACCCGGCGTGTCGAACGCGCAATTCCTGCGGCTCGCTTACAACGAGAAGCGCAAGCACCTCGGCGAAGAGGAACTCGACCCGCTTGAGTTCAAAGACTTGCTGCGCGAGCGCGCCAAGATCGTGGAGATGGATGCCGGATTGATGTCGCGTTCGGTCAACGAAGGCTTCTCCGGCGGCGAGAAAAAGCGCAACGAGATTTTGCAGATGGCCGTGCTCGAACCGAAACTCGCAGTGCTTGACGAGACCGATTCCGGCCTCGACATCGACGCGCTGCGTATCGTCTCCGAAGGCGTCAACAAACTGCGCAACCCGGAGAACGCCATCGTGCTCGTCACGCATTATCAACGCCTGCTCAACTACATCGTGCCCGATTACGTTCACGTGCTCTACCAGGGTCGCATCGTGCGCTCCGGCGGCAAGGAGTTGGCGCTCGCGCTCGAAGAGAAGGGTTACGACTGGATCAAAGAAGAGGTGGCGGAAGGCCAGCCGTCCGCGGCCAGCGCGTAATGCGCGCGCCCTCAGGCTTCACAGTTGATGGCGAGAAAGTTCCGAAGAGAATGATGGTACAAGCGACGAAAGAGAAGAGTTCTTACCGGGCTGCGTTCGACGCGATGCAGACCGCCGACGCGCGCTCTCTGCCCGCGTGGGTGCTGCGCCTGCGCGAGACGGCGATGGAGCGTTTCGAGGGGATCGGCTTTCCGACGACGGACATTGAGGATTGGAAATACACCAACGTCGGCGCTATCGCGAAGGGCGCGTTTGCGCCGGTCGCGGCCGGTGCGGCGGGCAATGAGTTGAGTGCCGCAGACGTGGCTGCGTTTCTCGCTCCCGAAGCGTCGAGCCGTCTGGTCTTCGTCAACGGGATTTACCGCGCGGAGTTTTCTTCCGTTGAAAATTTACCGCCGGGCGTGGTCGTCGCGGATTTCGCGGAAGCCTTCGCGGGCGAGCACGAATCCGTCCTGCGCTCGTATCTCGCGCGTCCGAGCGATCCAGAGATTGACGGCTTCAACGCACTCAACGCCGCCTTCCTGCGCGAAGGCGCGCTCGTTTACCTGCCCAAAGGCGCACGGATGAACGCGCCGATTCAACTGCTGTTTCTCTCCGTCGCGACGCCGCAACCTGTGGCCGTCTTCCCGCGCGTGCTCGTCGTCGCCGAACGCGAAAGCGCGGCGACGATCATCGAAAGTTATGCGTCGGCGGATGAATCCCGCTCGTTCACGAACGCCGTGGTCGAAGTCTTCGTCGGCGAGAACGCGCAGTTGACGCATTACAAGGTGCAACGCGAGAGCGAAACTGCATTTCACATCGCTACGACGAACGCGGCGCTCGAACGAAGCGGCGTCTACGATCTGACGACGATCACCCTGGGCGCGCAGCTTTCGCGTCACGGCATCGGCGTCCGGCTCGCGCACGAAGGCGCGGAGTGTTGGGTTGACGGCCTCTACCTCGTCGGCACGGGGCAGCACGCCGACACGCATTCACTGATCGACCACTCCAGTCCGCGCTGCACCAGCCACCAACTTTACAAAGGCATCCTCGACGGCAAATCGCGCGCCGTCTTCAACGGCAAGGTGTTCGTACACCGCGACGCGCAGCAAACGGACGCCCAACAGTCGAACAAGAATCTGCTGCTCTCGAACGAGGCGCGCGTTGACACCAAGCCGCAGTTGGAAATTTACGCGGACGACGTGAAATGCGCGCACGGGGCAACCGTCGGGCAATTGGAAGAAGAGGAGTTGTTCTACCTCGTCAGCCGCGGGCTGCACGCAGACCTCGCGCGCAATCTGCTGACCTACGGGTTCGCGGAAGAGTTGGTCGAGAAGATCAAGATCGAGTCGATCAAGCGGCAGTTGGACGAGGCGATTCTGAACCGCCTGCACGCGCGGCTCGAAGTATAGGTTAAGAGTTTCAAGTTTCAAGTTTATAGGGATCGAGTTGAGACCTGAGACTTATAGAAAACTATGATCGCAACAGAGAAATCTATGTCGGGTGAGAAGCAAGGGGGCGGCGCGGGTGCGTTGAGCACGGCGTCGTGGGATGTCGCGCGCGTGCGCGAGGATTTTCCGGTGCTCGGTCAGACGGTCAACGACAAGCCGCTCGTCTATCTCGACAACGCGGCCTCTTCGCAAGTGCCGCAGGTCGTGATCGACCGCGGCAGCCGTTACCTCAGAGAGGAACATTCCAACATCCACCGCGGCGTGCATTACCTGAGCCAGCGCGCAACGACCGCCTACGAGGGCGCACGCGAGAAGGTGCGCCGCTTCATCAACGCGCGCGAATCGCGCGAGTGCATCTTCGTGCGCGGCTGCACCGAGGGCATCAACCTCGTCATGCACGGCTACGGGCGCAAGTTCGTGGGCGCGGGCGACGAGATCATCGTGTCGGCGATGGAGCATCACGCGAACATCGTCCCGTGGCAGATGCTCTGCGAAGAGAAGGGCGCGCGGCTTCGCGTCATACCCATGAATGACGCGGGCGAACTATTGCTCGACGAGTATGAGGCGCTCCTGAACGAGCGTACGAAACTCGTCTGCGTGATGCACGTCTCAAACGCGCTCGGCACGATTAACCCGATCAAAGAGATCATCGCGCGCGCGCACAAGCAGGGCGTGCCCGTCCTCGTCGACGGGGCGCAGGGCGCGCCGCATCTGACCATCGACGTGCAGGATTTGGACGCGGATTTCTACATCATCTCCGGCCACAAGATGTTTGCGCCGACGGGCAGCGGCGTCGTCTACGGACGCGCCGAACTATTGGAACGGATGAACCCTTTCCTCGGCGGCGGCGACATGATCCGCACCGTCACGTTTGAAAAAACCACCTACGCCGGGCTGCCGAACAAGTTCGAGGCAGGCACGCCCGCCATCGCCTCGCAGATCGGGCTCGGCGCGGCGATTGACTATTTGAACAGTCTCGACCGCACGGCCGCACACGCCTACGAACATGAGTTGCTCGCCTATGCGACTGAAAAGCTGACGGCCATCGAAGGCGTACGCATTATCGGCACGGCGCGCGAGAAGGTGGGCGCTCTCTCGTTCGTCATCGAAGACGTGCATCCGCACGACGTGGGGACGATTCTGGATCAGGAAGGCATCGCCATCCGCGCCGGTCATCACTGCGCACAGCCCGTGATGAAGCGTTTCAACGTCCCGGCGACGGCGCGCGCTTCCTTCGCTTTCTATAACACGAAGGAAGAGATCGACACGCTGGCAAACGCGGTGCAGAAAGTGATCGAGGTGTTTAGCTGAAGAAAGTGGACGGTGAATGGTAAATAGTAAATGGGTTAAAACCCGCTGCTCAACACTTCCCATTCACCGTTTACCATTCACCATTTACCATGTCTGAACTGAGCGAACTCTATCAACAGGTCATCCTCGACCACAACAAGAAGCCGCGCAACTTTAAAAAGTTGGAGACGGCCAACCGCCACGCCGACGGATTCAACCCGCTCTGCGGCGACCAACTGACCGTCTACATGCAACTCGAAGACGAGCGCATCACGGACGTGAGCTTTGAAGGTTCGGGCTGCGCCATCTCGAAGGCGTCGGCCAGCATGATGACGCAGAGCGTGAAGGGTAAGACGCGCGAGGAAGTTGAATCGCTCTTCAACGAATTTCACCGGATGGTGACGGGCGAACTCGACGAAGAGGCGACGCCGAACAACCTCGGCCGCCTGACCATCTTCGCGGGCGTGCGCGAGTTTCCCGCGCGCGTCAAATGCGCAAGCCTCTCCTGGCACACACTCCACGCCGCGCTCGCCGGGGAAGACGAGGCGACGACGGAGAACCTCGGGCCGGACACCACCTCCGATCAAGTTTCCGCCTGACTCAGGGCGAAAGCATTTGTGGTGAATGTCTTGATACGATCCGAAAGTCTCCCGCAATAGTTACCGGACAGACGGCCATCCCGGCCGTCTTTTTCTTTTCGCCCGCACGTGTTGGCAAAGGCGGGCGAATCCGTCCATAATGGCGCAACGAAGGAGTCCCCGTGTGAAGATCGCATCAATCGAACTGCGTGAGATTCGCCTGCCGCTCATACATTTTTTCGAGACCAGTTTCGGGCGCACCACCGAGCGCAGAATTTTGCTCGTGCGCGTCGTCGATACGGAAGGCGCGGAAGGCTGGGGCGAATGCACCGCCGGGGAAGGGCCTTTCTACAGCGAAGAGTGGACGGAGAGCGCCTGGAGCGTGATCAAAACATATCTTGCGCCGATGACCGCTGGGCGCGAGGTGGAGCGCGCGTCGGATATT
>DASVPS010000147.1:0-22744 GCA_036389555.1 Pyrinomonadaceae bacterium | reverse complement strand
GGAAGTTTTCGCGGACGCGGGAAATAACCTGCGTCGCGAGCAGCGAGTGGCCGCCGAGTTCAAAGAAATTGTCGAGCGCGCCGACCTGCGGGAGGTTCAAAACTTCGGAGAAGATGGCCGCCACCATTTCCTCGTCCTCGTTGCGCGGGCGGACGAAAGTTTCCTGCAATGCATCGCGTGACCCTTCGGGCGCGGGCAGCGCGCGGTGATCTATTTTTCCGTGCGACGTGAGCGGCAGCGCGTCGAGCAGCACGAAGGCCGAAGGGAGCATGTATTCGGGCAGACGCTCCTGTAGGAAGGCGCGCAGTTGCGGCACGAGATTGCGCGCCGCGTCGCGTGCGAGTTTCCCCTGTAGAGGATTGTTCGCGTAATCGGTCAAAGGCTTCGCGGCATGAGCTGCGGATGACCTATCGGTGGTGACGGCAAGGTGTGAGAGCGTTGAGCCTCCGTTGGTCTTCACGAACACGACATCGAAGCTGCCGTCCGCGCCGTCGTCAGACAAAGTGACCTCGACCGCGTAGGGCAACTCGCCTTCCAGCGACCAGAACTCTTCGGGGTCAACGTCCGCACGCGGGGGCGTCGCGCGTAGCTGTTCGCGCAGTTCGCCGGCCGTCTCCGCCCCGCCCTCTGTCTCAAGCAACTCGGCGATCCTGAGCGCGTCCGTCAGGCGTGCATTGGGCACGCGCCGGATGCCGAGCGCGTCGGGCGCAGTAGTCTCCGTCAAATGCTGCCGGACGGAGTCGAGGGTCAAGGCGTCCTGCTGCCAGTCGAGCCATTGAACGTCGGCTGTCGCTGCGGGTTGTTCGCCGACGTGAAGCACAACGTCATAGCGGAAGCGCGTCAGTTCGTTCTGATGCCGGCCGCGCTTGAGTTGTATTCGCACGCCGTTCAGTTCGGGCAGGTGAGTTTTGAGCGACGTGAAGAAGCCCGGCGCGATTGCGAGTTCCTCTTCCTGTGCGAGACGTTCGCGCACGCGCTGCTGCAACTGCGTGCGCGGGAGCGCGGGCGCGGCCTTTTCCAACTGCACGGAGGCGTGGAAAGCGTGCAGGAGAGAGAAGCTCCGCACGTCGCCGACGAAGACGAAGCCGCCGGGACGCACCGCTCGCGCCGCACCGCGCAGCACGTCGAGCAAGTATTCGACGCCGGGGAAATATTGGACGACGGAGTTGATGACGACCGCGTCGAAGGATTGCGGCTCGACTTCTCGGAAGTCGTCCGCCGCACGCTCGTACAGCGACACCTGCGGCAGTTCATGTGGCAAACTTTGCAACTGTCGCTCGATGTATCGAAGCGCTGCCGGCGAGAAATCGGTGGCGCAATACTCGGCTGTGTATGGGGCGATGCGAAAGAGGAGCAGACCCGTGCCGCACCCGATTTCCAGCACGCGGCTCGGACGCAGAGACAATATGCGCTCGACGGTCTGGTCAACCCATTCGCGCATCTCTTCGGCGGGGATGGGCTGCCCGGTGTAGCTGCTGTTCCAGCCGGTGATGTTGAAGGTTACGGCACCGTCGCTCGCCGCAGCCGCGCTGTGGTGAACGTCTTCGTAGAGCGTCTGCCACCCGGCGGTGTGTTCTGCGGCCACAACCTCTGCGGGTTGCGCGCCCGTCGCTACGGCGTTCGAGGCTTCTGATTGAGATGGCGACTGCGAAGCGACGACATAGGCCACCAGACGCTTATCGCCCGCAGCATCTTCGCGTGCGACGACGACGCTCTCGCTCACCGCCGGATACTTCGCCAGCGCAGACTCGATCTCTCCCGGCTCGATGCGGAAGCCACGCAGTTTCAACTGCCGGTCGGCGCGCCCCAGAAAATCAATTTGCCCGTCGGGCAGGTAGCGCGCCATGTCGCCCGTCCGGTAGAGACGCGCGCCCGCCTCCGCGCTGAACGGATCGGGGATGAATCTCTCGGCGGTCAACTCCGGCCTGCTGCAATAGCCTCGCGCCAGCCCGACGCCGCCGATGTAGAGTTCGCCCGCGACGCCGGCAGGGACGGGTTGGAGGTTGGCGTCGAGCAAGTAGATTTGCGTGTTCGCCATCGGGCGACCGATGGGCGGCGACTGTCCCGGCGCACAGGCTCCGGTGTATTCCCCGAACGATGCGCAGACGCTCGTTTCGGTCGGCCCGTAGGCGTTGAAGAAACGGCGTCCGTTCGTCCAACGCGCCGCGACCTCTGCGGGGCACGCTTCGCCCGCCACGATCAAGGTCTGCAACGCGGGCACATCGTCGGGAGCGAGTAAGGCGAGGACGGCCGGCGTCAGAGTCAGGGTCGTAATGGCCTCGTCGCGCAAGAGCCGCGCGAGCGCAAGGGTTGAGACAAGATTCTCGCGGCTCGTCAGGCAGAGCGTCGCGCCCGTCGTCAACGCCATGAAAATCTCCGAGGCCGAAGCGTCGAAACTGAGCGAGGCGAACTGGAAGACGCGGCTCGCTCTGTCCACACCGAAGCCGCGCGCCTGCGCCGTCGCCAGATTACACAACCCGCGATGCGCTACGCCCACGCCCTTCGGTCGCCCCGTCGAGCCGGAGGTGTAGATCACATAAGCCAGATTAGCCGCCGTCGCGGACGCAGGCAGATTGTCTTTCGCTTCTTCGTGCGCTATCGCCTGCCAATCGTCGTCGAGACACAAGACCTCTGCGGCGTGCGGCCGCGTTTTCTCCGACAATCGCCGCACGGTCAACACGACGTGCGCGCCCGTCTCGCCGAGCATGTCGCCGAGCCGAGCCGCCGGGTAAGCGGGGTCTAAGGGCAGGTACGCGCCGCCCGCCTTGAGCACGGCGAGCACGGCCACAAGCATCTCCGGCGAGCGTTCCAGGCAGATGCCTACGACTTGCTCCGGCACGACCTTCTTCCGCCGTCTCAGGTGGCGCGCGAGTTGGTTTGCGCGTTCGTTCAACTCGCGGTAGGTCAACTGCGAGGCCGCGCCGTCCGTCCCTACGAACCTGAGTGCGACCGTGTCGGGCGTCTGTTCGACCTGTCGCTCGAAGAGTTGATGAATACATTCGTCCTGCGGGAAGGGGGCGCGCGTGTCGTTCCATTCAGAGAGTAGTTGTCGCCGTTCACCTTCGGCCAGCAGCGGCAGATCAGCAAGCCGCGCGTCGGGATTGCGGGCGACGGCTTCCAGAAGAATCCGGTAGTGGCTGATGAATCGTTCGATGGTGGAGGCGTCGAAGAGGTCTGTGTTGTACTCGAAGAGTCCTTTCAGCCCGTGTTCCGTTTCTTCCAGAAGGACGCTCAGATCGTATTTGGCCGTCTTGCTCTCGATGTCCAGCAAGTTCAGTTTCAGCCCCGCCACTTCGAGCGCGGGCATCGGCGCGTTTTGCAGGACGAAGGCCACTTGAAAGATCGGCGAGTGGCTCATGTCGCGCTTCGGTTGGAGTTCCTCCACTAACCCCTCGAACGGCAAATCCTGATGCGCGTATGCGCCGAGCGACACGTCGCGCACGCGGCTTAAAAGTTCTCTCACGGACGGGTTGCCGGAGAGGTCTGTGCGCTGCACCATCGTGTTGACGAAGAACCCGATCAACTCTTCGATCTCTACGCGGTTGCGGTTGGCGATGACCGAGCCGACGATGATGTCCGTCTCGCCCGTGTAGCGGTGGAGCAGGGTTTGAAAGGCGGCCAGGAGCGTCATGTAGAGCGTGACGGATTCCTGCTGGCTCAAAACTTTGAGGGCTTCGAGGAGTTCTGACGGAAAGGTGACAAACTTCGACGCGCCGCGAAAAGTTTGCATCGCAGGTCGCGGGCGGTCGGCGGGCAATTCGAGCACGGGCAGGTCGCCGCCGAGTTGTTGCTTCCAATAGTTGAGTTGGGTTTCGAGCACCTCGCCGCGAAACCACTCGCGCTGCCAGTGTGCGAAGTCTGCGTATTGCACGGGGAGTTCGGGAAGCTGCGGAGCTTCACCGGCTGAGAGTTTTTCATAGAGCGCGACGACTTCCCTGACGAGCACGCCCATTGACCATCCGTCGGATGCGATGTGATGTATCGTGAGGAGCAGGACGTGTTCTCGTTCGGCGAGACGCAGCAAGCCCGCGCGCATGATCGGCCCCTCCGACAGATTGAACGGACGCCGCGCCTCCTCGCCCGCCAGACGCAAAACCTCCGGCTCCCGCTCGCCCTCCGGCAACGCTTCCAGATTCACCTGCGCGAGTGTCAAAGTTGCGTCCGGCGAAATCACTTGCAGCGGTCGCCCGTCAAGGCTCTTGAACGTTGTCCGCAGAACTTCGTGGCGGCTGAGTATTACGTTAAGGCTTCGTTCCAGCGCGTCGGTGTCCAGTTGTCCGTTGAGACGCACCGCTACCGGAACGTTGTAGAAGGGATTGCCGGGAACGAGTTGATCCAGAAACCAGAGACGCTGCTGCGCGAAGGAGAGCGGCAGGTCGCCTGCGCGCGCGACGCGGCGTATCGGCAGGGCGAGCGCGCCTTGCGCCAGCATCTTCGCTTCGTCGATGCGTTCGGCGAGTCCGGCGACGGTGGGCGACTCGAATATGCTCCGCAGCGGCAACTCCAACTGGAACACTTCACGCACGCGCGAGATGACCTGTGTGGCGAGCAAGCTGTGGCCGTCGAGTTCAAAGAAATTATCGTGGACGCCGACCTGTGCGATGCCGAGCAGTCTTTGCCAGATGTCCGCGAGCGTGCCTTCCACGTCGTTGCGCGGGGCGACGTAATCGCTGCTCAGGCTCGGACGTGAATGAAGCGCACGCGGCATCGCCGGTTGCGTCTGTTCGGCATAATGCGGGGTTTCATACGACGCCCCCATCCCGGCTTCTTCCAGTCGCCGCGCTTCCACCCAGTAACGCTGGCGCTCGAAGGGATACGTCGGCAGCGAAACGCGCCGCCGTCTTTCGTCTGCGTAGAAGCCGCGCACGTCAAACTGTTTCCCCGCCAGCCACAGTTGGCCTAACGCGCTCAGCATCGAAGCCGCGTCGGACTCCTGCGAGGCGGGATGGCGCAACGACGACACGACGACATGACCGGCAGCTTTAGACGGATGCTGTTTCGCCAGCGCGCCGAGCGTTCTTCCGGGGCCGACCTCCAACAAGATCAATTCCGGCTCTTTCAATAACGTGCCGACGCCGTCTGCGAACCGCACCGTCTGTCGCAAATGCTGCGACCAGTAGAGCGGGTCGGTCGCCTGCGCGTTTGTGATCCACGTGCCGGTCACGTTGGAGACGAATGGTATGCGCGGAGGCTGCAAGGCGAGGCGCTCGACACGTTCGACGAATGCTCTGAGGATCGGCTCCATCATCTTCGAGTGCGCGGCCTGAGAGGTCTGCAAACGACGGCAATCCAGCCCCCTGCGCTGCAAGTTTCCTTCAAGCCGCTCGACCGCTGCGGGAGTGCCGGCCAGGACACACATCGCCGGTGAGTTGACGGCGGCCAACGAAAGCTCGCCGTTCAAAAGGGGTTGAACTTCCTGCTCCGAGAGCGGCACCGCCAGCATCGCACCCGCAGGCATTTGCTGCATCAAACGCCCGCGCGCGGCCAATAGCGAAAGCGTCTCTTCCAGCGTGAAGACTCCGGCCAGACATGCGGCAGCATATTCGCCGGTGCTGTGCCCGATCATCACCTGCGGCTCAATGCCCCAGGACATCCATAGACGCGCCAGCGCATATTCAATAATGAAGAGCGCGGGTTGAAAGACCGACATCTCGTTGAGCTTGAGGGCTGCCGTGTCGCGTTCATCTGCGCGCGGGTAGAGGACGCGGCGCAGGTCAATGCCCAGATACGGTTGAAGGAGTTCGGAGCATGTATCCACCTGTTCGCGAAAGACAGGCTCATGTTCGTACAGTTCCAGCCCCATCTCGACGTACTGCGTTCCGCCCCCTGAGAACAGGAAGGCGACGGGGCGCTCGGATGTCTCCTGAAAACTTGTGAGGACGCGCTTCCCGTCTAAAGTTTCGAGTACGCGCGCGGCATCCTCCACGTCTTGACACACCACCGCACGACGATGCTCGAACGCCTTTCGACCGATGGCGTGGGTGTAGGCCACGTCGGCCAGATTCGCGCCGGGGTTCTGTTTGAGATAACCGGCGAGGTTCGCCGTCACGGCTTCAAGCGCCGTGTCCGTCTTGGCCGACAGGAGCAACAACTGGTACGGCCTGCCCGCATCCGTCGTCTCCACTTCGGGCGCTTCTTCGACGACGACGTGAGCGTTCGTCCCGCCGATGCCGAAGGAACTGACGCCCGCGCGGCGCGGCGTCCGCCCACGCACCCACTCGGCGAGTTGGCGGTTGACGAAGAAGGGGCTGTTGGCGAAATCAATGTTCGGGTTAGGCTCTTCGAAATGGAGGCTCGGCGGAAGCTGTTTGTGTTTGAGCGCAAGCACGGTCTTGATCAACCCCGTCACGCCCGCCGCCGTGTCGAGATGCCCGACGTTGGTTTTCACAGAGCCGATGGCACAGAAGTTTTTCTCGTTGGTCTGTGCGCGGAAGACCTGCGTGAGCGCGGCGATCTCAATGGGGTCGCCTAAGGTCGTGCCCGTCCCGTGCGCTTCGATGTAAGAGATGGTGTCGGCTTCCACTTCGGCCATCGCACGCGCCTCGGCGATAACTTCCCTCTGTCCTTCGATGCTCGGCGCGGTGTAGCCGACCTTCATAGAGCCGTCGTTGTTGATGGCCGAGCCGCGTATGACGGCGTGGACGGTATCGCCGTCGGCGAGCGCATCTTCCAGACGCTTGAGCACGACGATCCCGACGCCGCTGCCCACGACCGTCCCTTCCGCATTCGCGTCGAAGGCGCGGCAGTGGCCGTCGGGCGACATGATGCCGCCCTTCTGGTAGATGTAGCCGGCGTTGCGCGGCACACGTACGGAGACGCCGCCCGCCAGCACCATATCGCTCTGAAACGTCTGCAAACTCTGGCAGGCCATCACGACGGCGACGAGCGAAGTGGAGCACGCCGTCTGCACGCTGACGCTCGGCCCGCGCAGATTCAGCTTGTAAGAGACGCGCGTGGGCAGGAAGTCTTTGTCGTTGCCGATCATGGCCTGAAAGTCGCCGACGGCGCGGATCACTTCACGATTTGAGTAGAGGTTGTAGAGCAGGTAGGTATTCATCCCCGCGCCCGCATAGACGCCGATGCGCCCCTCGTAAGTCTCGGAGTTATAACCGGCGTCTTCCAGCGCCTCCCACGCGCATTCGAGAAAGAGCCGGTGCTGCGGATCAATAACTTCGGCTTCTCGCGGATTGATACCGAAGAAGGGCGCGGCGAATTGTTCGATGTCGTCGAGGACGCCCGCCGCGCGGACGTAACTCGGATGCGAGAGCATCGCGTCGTCCAGTCCAGACGCGGACAATTCCTCATCCGTGAAGAAGGAGATCGACTCGACGCCGTCGCGCAAATTGCGCCAGAACTCCGCGACGTTCCGCGCGCCCGGAAAACGCCCGGCCATGCCGATGACGGCGATGTCTTCTCCCCTGATCTCCTCTGGCGTTGCTCTACTGCTCATCGCTCTTGCTCACATTCCCTTGGTCAGTTGTCTCCGCCGGTTGAACATTTCCTTGCGCTTCTTCACACGGTCTTCGGTCTCGCGCGACGCGGGCTGCTGCTGCTGCTGCTGTCGCTGGTTGAAATATTTCGCCAGCGAACTGACGGTCGGGTATTTGAACAACTCGATGACCGGCACTTCCGTCTGCAACACCTCACGCAGGCGCGCGTGAACCTGCGCCATCAACAGGGAATGCCCGCCGAGGTCGAAGAAGTTGTCCTGCGTGCTCAAACGCTCGACCTGTAGGGCGTCCTGCCAGATTCCGGCGATGGTGCGTTCCAGATCGGTTTGCGGTGCGACGTAATCAGCCGCCCCCATTGCCGATGTGCCCTGCATCGAAGGCGCGGGCAGCGCGCGACGATTGATCTTCCCGTTCGGCGTCAAAGGCATCGCGTCCAGCGCGACGAAGGCAGAGGGGATCATGTAATCGGGGAGTTTCTGCTTGAGGAATTGACGCAGTTCGCCCGTTGCGAGCGGCGCCTTAGTCACCAGATAGGCCACCAGCCGCACCTCGCCCGCAGAAGCGTCCTCGCGCGCGACGAGCACCGCCTCCTCGACCGCCGCGTGTTCCGACAATACGCTCTCGACCTCGCCCGGCTCGATCCGGTAGCCCCTGATCTTCACCTGCTGATCCATGCGTCCCAGAAACTCTATCTGGCCGTCGGGCAAGTAGCGCGCCGCGTCGCCCGTGTGATAGAGACGCGCCCCGGCGCGCGCGCTGAACGGATCGGGGATGAACTTCTCAGCCGTCAGTTCGGGGTGATTGAGATAACCGCGCGCCAGCCCGTCGCCGCCGATGTACAACTCACCTTGCACGCCGACGGGCTGCGGTTGGAGTCTGTGGTCGAGGATGTAGATTTGTGTGTTGGCGACGGGTCGCCCGATGGGAATCTGTTGCTTCGCGCCGCGCACTTCGTAGACCGTTGACCAGATGGTCGTCTCGGTCGGCCCGTACATGTTGAGCATCTTTCCCTGGACGACTCCGGCCAGTTCCTCCGCCAGCGAGACGGGGAATGCCTCGCCGCCGACGAGCAGCACCTTGAGCGACCGGAGAGCCTCTTTCGCCTGCGAGTCCAGCAGCAACATGCGCGCCAGCGAGGGCGTGCATTGCAGGTGCGTCACCCCGTGACGTTTGACGAGCGCGGGCAGCGAGTAGTCGCTGTGTGCGGCGACTCTCCGGCTGCGTTCCCTGACGAGGTTGAGTTGGCACAGGCCGTTCATCACCGAAGCGAAATCTATGCCGAAGTCTATCAGGCAGGCGACCTCTGTGACGCCGATTGCCTTGAGTCGTTCGACGATGCGCAGACAGTTGGCGGGCGTGCCGAACAGGCCGCTCGTTTCAAAGTAGCGGTCGAAGGCGCGCGCGAGCAGTTCCTGCATGTCGCTCTCCGTGAAGTCCGCCGAGTCAACATCCTGCCCCATGCTCTGCGCGAGACTGCGCCACAGGCCGACGCTGCTGCGCAAGTAATTGCAGAACGGCTCATAGACCTTCTCGCGGACGGCCTCCGCGTCGCGCCCGACGAAGGTGTGCAGCATCAGCGTGACATGGCCTTCGCCTTCATGCCCCTCTCGCCGCCACGCCTCACGGTAGATCGCGATCTTCTCCGCCACCTCCTCGAACGATTGACCGAGCAGGTGCGTCAACACGTTTGCCCCGATCTCGCCCGCCATGCGAAACGTCTCCGCGCTTCCGGCGGCAGTCAACCACACGGGCAGGTCGCGTTGGATCGGGCGCGGGAAGATTTTCACTTCGAGTTCGTTGCCCGCGCCGCCCGCCACTGTCAACGTCTCGCCGCGCCAGAGTTTGCGCACGCTCTCGATGCCGGCGCTCATCACTTCCTTGCGCGTGGCGTAATTCTCCGGCGCGAAGACAAAGTCGTTCGAGTGCCAACCGGAGGCGAAGGCGATGGCAACGCGCCCGCTTGAAAGGTTGTCAACGACCGCCCACTCTTCGGCGACGCGAATCGGGTTGTGCAGCGGCAGCACCACGCTGCCCGCTCTGATCCCTATGCGCTCGGTGATGGCGGCAATGGCCGCGCTCGTCACGGACGGGTTCGGGTAGAGTCCGCCGAACGCATGAAAGTGGCGCTCCGGCGTCCACACCGCCGCGAACTCATGCCCGTCCGCGAACTTCGCTCCTTCCAGCAGCAGGCGATATTTGTCTTCCGCCTCGCTGCCTTCGTCGCTGGCGAAGTAGAAGAGACTGAAATCCATAGGCTTACCCGCCGCAGCCGCAGCCGCGCTCTCGCCGGCGGGAGCATAGCCGACGCCGTCCTGTTCCGCATGAATGACGACCTTGAAGCCGCGCGTCAGCGTCCACAACAACTCAAGGATGGAGATGTCGAAGGAGGTGTTCGTCACGGCCAGCCAGACGCCCGGCGCATCGCTCCCCAGACGTTCGTTCATCGCCGCCAGAAAGTTGTTGAGGTTGCGGTGACAGATCAACGTGCCCTTCGGCCTGCCCGTCGAGCCGGAGGTGTAGATGACGTAAGCCGTGTTGCCGGGCAACGCCACGGTTGCAAGGTTCCCCACACGCTCTTCTTGCGCGACCCGTTGCCACTCCGCGTCGAGGCTCAGGACGCGCGCAGCAGCGGTGCGCTCCGGCAGTTCGCCCGACAGGTGTTCTTCCGTTAAGACGAGGAGCGGGCGCGTGTCTTCGAGCATGTGTATGAGGCGCTCTTTCGGGGCGGCCGTGTCGAGCGGCAGGTATGCCCCGCCCGCCTTGAGCACGCCGAGCATCGCGACGAGCATCAAAGGCGAGCGCTGCATGTAAATGCCGATAACCGTTTCAGCCCCGACGCCGAGCGTGCGTAGGTGGCGCGCGAGTTGGTTGGCGCGTTCGTTCAACTCGCGGTAGGTCAATTCTTCATCTTCAAAGACGAGTGCGACGGCGTCGGGCGTCGCGTCCGCCTGCGCCTCGAAATACTGGTGGACGGCCGTGTCTTCAAGGTAATCGGCGCGCGTGTCGTTCCATGTGGTAAGGAGTTGATGCTGCTCTGCGTCGTTCAGTAAGGATAAGTCTGCGAGTCTCTGTTCGGGATTGGCGATGATACTTTCGAGGAGCGTCTGAAAATGGCCTGCCATGCGGGCAATCGTCGCGTGGTCGAAGAGGTCTGTGTTGTAGCGCAGCGCGCCGGATAGCGTCCCTTCGGCTTCGACCATGATCAGTTCGAGTTCAAACTGCGCGATGCGCTCCTGCAAGGCGTAGGATTCGACCTCGTGCCCGGCGAGTTCCATCCGCGCGCCCGCCTCGCCCATGACGAACATCGGCACGTTATGATCCTCCATCCGGTGCAGACGTTGCAGGAGAAACATGGCTTGAAACAGCGGTGAGCGACTCGGATCGCGGACTGGTTGCAGGCGTTCGATCAATAGCGGGAACGGGTAATCCTGACGCTTGAGCGCGGCTAAAACGGTGAGACGCACCTGTCGCAGAAATTCCGTGAAGGTCGGGTTGCCCGTCAGGTTCGCGCGCAGCACGATGGGGTTGACGAAGTAGCCGACGATTGATTTGAACTCGGCGCGGCTTCGCCCGCTGGCGAGCGAGCCGACCCACACGTCCTCTTGCGCCGTGTACTTGTGGAGCAGAACCTCGAAGGCCGCCAAGAGCAGCATGTAGAGCGTCGCGCGCTCCGTCTTCGCAACTTCGGTGAGGCGCGCGGTCAGTTGTTCGTCCAGTTTGAAAGTGTAGGACGCGCCGCGATAAGTCTGCACGGGCGGCGGCGGGCGGTCGACGGGAAGTTTGAGCAACGGCGGCTCGCCCGCCAACTGCTTGTGCCAGTATTCCCAGAGACGCTCGCCGTGCTCGCCCGCCAGCATCTCGGATTGCCAGCGTATGTAGTCCGTGTATGGCGCGGCGGGTTCGGGCAGCGCCGCCTGCGCGTTGCCGTCTTCTTCGGGGCGCATCAACCGAAGCTCGTTCATCACCAGCACGAGCGACCACAGATCGATGGCGATGTGATGCGCGCTCAAGAGGAGTATGTGCTGCTGCGGAGCCGCGCGCATGAACAAATGGACGCGAAACAGAGGGTCGTGCTCAAGGTCGAACGGGCGGTGCGCCGCTTCGACGAGTCGCTCGTCCAACTCGCCCGTGCTCCACGTCGAAGCGTCTATCTCTTCAAAGTGAACTTCGCGCCCTTCGTGTATGAGTTGCGCCGGTTGGCCGTCGCGCGTGAAATAAGTTGTGCGCAGCGACGGGTGACGATCAATGAGCGTCTGGAAGGCGCGGCGCAAGGCCGCGCGGTTCAAATCCGAGACGATGCGCATGGCGAAAAAGACGTTGTAAGCCGCACTCTCCGGCGCGAGTTGGTGTAGAAACCAGAGTGCGCGCTGGCCGTAGGAGAGAGGGTGCTCGGAGGCTGATTGAGGAACAGCATCTGCGATCATTGTGAGTGTCCGATCTTTCGCCACTGTCTAAAGCATCGCGGCTGACAGACGAAGCGATACGGGCGAGCAGTCGGGAGAATTGCCTGTCGCGGATCGATCTTCGCGCCATGAACCGCTGCTTGCGCAAAATTAATGAGCCGGTTGTAGATGATAATTTGGCGCGCGCTCGGGTGAAGCGCGCTGATGCGTTGAGCGGCGTCATACTATAAGCATTTTTTCGGATTTAGATCAAACAGGCTTGTGCTAAAAGGGGTTAACGGTAGTATTTAAGTGGGTCTGCAAGAACCTTGCATGAAAATCCCGCCGCCCGTCGCCCCGGCGGCGCGAACGCCGGAAAATAATTGACGCGGGCACGGCGGCCAACTAGCATGTCGCGTGCTCTACGATGCTTCGGGCGTGAGTTCAGACGTGTTCACGCCCTTACCCGGCATAGGAAATCTGATGGAAAATAAAACCCCCTCCACGCTCTCACAAACAGGTGTGCCGGCAACTCTGCTCGTGCTCCTGTGCGTCGCGCTTGTGTCCTATCTCGCCATCAGGCTGCAAAGCCCGCCCGCAGCCGTGCCGGCCGACGCCCCCGCGTCCGAGTTCTCTTCAGGCCGCGCGCTCAAACACCTGGCGAGCATCGCGCGCAAGCCTCACCCTCTGGGCACGGAGGAACACGCGGCGGTCAGAGACTACATTCTCGGCCAACTCACAGCGGCGGGTCTCAGCCCTGAAACTCAAGAGACGCTGGCGGTGAATCCCAACGTGGTTCCCTACCGCGCGGGCAATGTACGTAACGTGTTGGCGAGGCTCAAAGGCAGCGGCGGAGGCGGTAAAGCCATCCTGCTCGCAGGGCACTACGACAGCGTCGCGCCCGGCGCCGGTGCGAGCGACGACGGGGCGGCAATAGCCTCAATGCTCGAAACCTTGAGGGCGTTGAAGACGGGTGCGCCTTTAAAGAACGATGTGATCTTCTTTTTCTCCGATGGCGAAGAAGGAGGACTGCTTGGCTCGCGCGCCTTCACTAGTGAGCATGCGTGGGCGAAGGACGTGGGGCTGGTGCTGAACTTTGAAGCGCGCGGCTATCACGGCCCCTCCATCATGTTCGAGACCAGCCAGAACAACGGTTGGCTCATCGGCGAGTTTGCGCGCGCCGCACCGCATCCGGTGGCGACCTCTTTCGCTTACGAAGTCTATAGCCGCCTGCCGAAAGACACGGACTTGTCCGTCTTCAAAGACGCGAATCTCGCGGGGATGAATTTTGCCTACATCAACGGCGTCACGCACTATCACACCTCTCTCGACAACGCCCAAAATCTGGACGAGCGCAGCCTCCAACATCACGGCTCATACGCGCTCGCCTTAACCAGACATTTCGGCAATCTCGACCTGCAAGAGTCGAAGTCCGGCAACGCCGTCTATTTCGACCTCTTCGCCTCAACCCTCGTCCGTTACTCCGAAGCGTGGGTCATCCCCTTCGCAGTCCTCGTCACGCTTTTATTTCTCGCGGTCGTCTTCCTCGGATTACGAAAGAAGCAACTATCGCTCGGACGGACAGTTTTGTCATTCGTGCTCTTGCTGTTCGGGCTCGCTCTGAACGCGGTGTGCGTGACGCTCATCTGGATGCTCGTCGAAAGCCTGCACCCGAATTACGGGCAGATGCATCAAGGCGTCACTTACAACAGCGGCTTTTACACACTTGCCTTCGTGTTCCTGACGCTCGCGCTCGCTTCGGCAATTTTCATACTGCTGCGGAAACGGCTCGGTTTTCTAAATCTGGCGGTTGGGGCGTTGCTCTGCTGGCTCGTGGCAATGTGGTTGACCAGCCTGACGATGCCGGGCGCGAGTTACCTGTTCATGTGGCCGCTGTTCTTCAGTCTGCTGGGACTCGGCTACGTCATCTTTTCTGAGGGGCAGACGACAGACGCACCGACGCGCAATGCGGCGGCGACGCCGCTCGTGCTTTCGCTGGCGGCCATCCCCGCGCTCGTTCTCGTCGCCCCGGCCATCTATCACATCTCCGTCGCCCTGCCGCTCATCTTATCCGGCGCAGTCATGGTGCTGGTGCTCCTGGTGGTCGGATTGCTCGTCCCGCATCTGCACCTCCTCACGTCTCAGCGCAAATGGCTCTTGCCCGCCGGCTCTCTCCTCGTCACCCTCGCCCTGCTCGTCGCCGGAGCGCTCACGTCGGGTTTCGACAAGGAACACCCCAGACCCGACAACCTCTTCTACGGTCTCGATGCGGACGCGGGCAAAGCCGTGTGGGCGAGTCTGGACAATGCGCCGGACGAATGGACTGCGCAATTTTTCCCCGCGCCCGTCTCGAAAAGTCCTGTCACGGAATTTTTACCTTTGATCACGGTGGATTTTATGAAGAGTCCCGCACCGCTCGTCCCGCTGCCCGCGCCGGAGGTGACGCTCGTGGCCGACGCCCCGACAAGCAGCGGCGGGCGAACTCTGCGCCTGCGCATCAACACCCCGCGACAAGCGCCCTTCGTTTCCGTCTACGTGAACCCGAAAGTGGAAATCTCCTCCGCCGAGGTCAACGGCAAACCCATCTCCACGAGCGCTGCGCCCGGCATGGCCGAGACGGGATGGTCGCTGCTCTATTACGCTATGCCTGCGGCGGGGGCGGAGTTGACGCTGGAGGTGAAGTCGGCGCAGCCCGTCGAGATGCGCGTCATAGATTTATCTTACGGGCTACCGCAAACTCTGACGCAAACCATGCGCGCGCGCCCGGACAACATCATCTCAACCTTCTTTCCGTTCAGCGACGCAACGCTGGTCAGCAAGTCGTTTAAGTTTTAAGTTCGCCTCATACCCGACCGCGACAGATGTGCATAGATGAGTCTGACTTCAAACGCTTCATGGTTTTCCAGCCCGCGGCCGAACCCGCGCGCGCGTTTGCGCCTGTTCTGCTTCCCCTACGCCGGAGGCGGCGCGGTGATCTACCGCGCGTGGCCTGAGATGCTACCGCCAGAGATCGAGATTTCCGCCGCGCAACTTCCCGGACGCGGCAACCGCATCAAGGAAGCTCCCTACACCGCGCTGACGCCTTTAGTGCAGGCGACGAGCGAGGCCATCCTCCCTCACCTCGACCGGCCTTTCGCGTTTTTCGGTCACAGCATGGGGGCGATGATCGCTTTTGAACTGGCGCGCCATTTACGCGCGAGTGGCAACCCGCAACCCGTTCATTTGTTCGTGTCCGGTCGGCGCGCTCCGCAGATACCGCGCGCGCCGCGCGTGAGATATGACGCGCCTGAACCGGAGTTCATAGAGGAACTGCGCGCCCTCGAAGGCACGCCGCCCGAAGTGCTCTCTCACCCCGAACTGATGCAACTGATGCTTCCGCTGCTGCGCGCTGATTTCTCGGTCGTACACACTTACGCTTACGCGCCCGCCCCGCCGCTCGACTGTCCCATTACCGCCATCGGCGGCCTACAGGATGAGGAAGCGAACCGCGAACAACTTGAAGCCTGGCGCGAGCACACCAATGCCTCCTTCAAAGCGCGTATGCTTCAAGGCGGCCACTTCTTCCTGAACAACGAACGCGCTCTACTGCTCCGCTTGATCGCGCAGGAACTGAGACAGTACATCTCTTAAAATTGTTTTGTTGGCTAAGCGAGACTCAGGAGAGACGTCTTGACGGGCGGCGAGCGTGTCGGACTCGATCTGACCGTAGTTGAGTTTGATGATGCGGTCGGCGACGTGATAGTAGCGGTCGTCGTGGCTGATGACGAGCACGGTCTTGCCTCTCGCTTTCAGATCGGGCAACAGTCGCAGGTAGAAGATTTCCTTGAACAGCGGGTCTTGATCGGCAGCCCATTCGTCAAACACGTAGATCGGACGATCTTCGAGATAGGCGGTCAGTAAAGCGAGTCGCTTGCGTTGCCCCTGCGACAAATCTACCGTGGATAATTTCCCGCCTGTAATGTGGACTTTACGATCCAGTTGGAGTAGAGCCAGATAATCCTGCGCTTTGGCGTCGAGGTCGGGCGCGCGGAGGCCGAGCAGGCTTTCAAACACGTAGAAGTCGGAGAACACAGCCGAGAAATGTCGGCGGTAGAACGTCTGGTTCCGGTCTGTCAGAGGTTCGCCGTCGAGGCGTATTTCCCCCGCTTCCGGCGAGTAGAGTCCGGTCAGGAGTTTGACGAGCGTCGTCTTCCCGCTCCCGTTGCCGCCCGTGATGAAGATCAACTCGCCCGGCTCGCAGCGAAAATCAATCGGCCCCAGTTGAAAACTGCGATTGTCGTGCTCGTTCCGGTAGCTGTGCGTGACGCCCGCCAGTTCGAGCGAAGACCATTTGAGAGGGGTTTCGTCCGCCGCTGCTGCCGCGCGGGGTTCTTCCTCTGCATCGCCGGAGAGCGACATGCCGAGCGCGCGTATCGCTTTCAAAGCAACTTGCGCGCGCCCTATGGTGGGGAGTTGAAACAGAACCGCTTCGAGCGGCGACATCAGGTACAGGATGGTCAACACGTAGCCCGTCAACGTCGGCGTGTCTATCTGGACGGCGTTCGGCAGCGCGAACAGCAGCAGCCCGATGAATACCAGAAACAGGATGTGCCCCCAGTTCCCTGCGACCGCGTAAACCGACATGCCGGTGACGAAATGCCGCTTCAACGCGGCGGCCGTCGAGGTCAGTGAGACGGACAAAAACTCTTCGCGGCGCTCCGGGTGTAGTTTGAGTTCTTTGACGCCTTCGATGAGCGCGCGGAAGTGTTTGAGGAGCGCGTCCTGCTCTTCGCGTACGAGATGTAGATGGCGCATCGCGCGCGCGACCGGCAGCTGGTAACTCACGATCCCTGCCGCCATCATCAACGCCACGACCAGCAAGACGATCCATGACAACCAGCCGAGATAAACGAGGCAGCCGACGACAATCGCGATATTGACGAGCAGTATCGGGATGAGTATGAAGCCGTTGGTGATCGAGAGAACGTCGTCGGTGAGCGACGCCAGGAGGCGGTGCGCGCCGAGTTCTTCCAGACGGCGCAGCGGAGTCGCTGCGATGCGGCGGCTCAGGTGCATGCGCAGATCAAAACTGGCGCGCTGCGATAACCGGATCAACAAGAGTTCCGAAACAACGGCGGTGATGAATTTGCCCGCACAGAGCGCGGCGAAGCCCCAGACGAGGAGCGCCGTCGGAGATTGTGAGCGCGAGACGGCCGTATGGATGAACGCGATCAGCCCTGTGCTGGCGAACCCGCTGAGCACGCCCGCCAACGCCGCCGCGACAACCGCGCGGCGCGATGAGCTAAGCAGGAGCGACAGAAGTTCCATCAGCCTTCAACGACGACGCGGCAGCTGCCGGTTCATCCCGCCTTCCCTAACTGTTCGAGTCGTGCGGCGAAATAGTCCGCCGCCAGACGCAGACCTTCGTTCAGTTGGATGACGGGCGACCAGTTCAGGAGTTCACGCGCACGCGAGATGTCGGGCTTCCGGTGCTGCGGATCATCCTGCGGCAAAGGCTCATACCTGATCTCGGCATGCGTGCCGCAGACGCGCGTCACTGCTTCGGCCAATTCCCTGATCGTAAACTCGTTCGGGTTGCCGAGATTAACCGGCTCGTGCGCGGCTTCCGCGTTCATCAACCTCACCAGACCTTCAACCAGATCGTCAACATAACAGAACGAGCGCGTCTGCTCGCCCGTCCCGTAAATCGTCAACTGCTCGCCGCGCAAAGCCTGCACGATGAAATTCGAGACCACGCGCCCGTCGTTTTCTAGCATCTTCGGCCCGTAGGTGTTGAAGATGCGCGCGATGCGCGTGTCCACTTTGTTCTGCCGGTGATAATCCATCATCAAAGTTTCGGCGATGCGTTTCCCCTCGTCGTAACAGGAGCGGAGTCCGACGGGGTTGACGTTTCCCCAGTAGCTTTCCGTCTGCGGGTGAACGAGCGGGTCGCCGTAAACTTCCGAAGTCGAAGCCTGAAGGATGCGTGCGCGCGTGCGTTTGGCGAGGCCGAGCATGTTGATCGTGCCCATCACGTTGGTCTTGACCGTCTTGACCGGATTGTACTGGTAATGAATCGGCGACGCGGGACAGGCGAGGTTGTAGATTTGATCGACTTCCAGAAGAATCGGTTGGGTCACATCATGGCGCAGCAATTCAAAGCGGTGATCATCCATCAGGTGATAGACGTTCTCGCGCTGCCCCGTAAAGAAATTGTCGAGGCAGATGATCTCGTGCCCATCTCTTAACAGGCGCTCGCACAGGTGCGACCCGATAAAACCCGCGCCGCCTGTGACGAGAATCCTCATGCGTCCCCTTCGAGTCGTAAACGACCGCTACGGACTCTAACTTGATCGAGCTTTAGTTGCGAATTGAGAAGAAGCAAGCACACATTTAACTATACTTTGAGCGTCCGGCAAAACTCTCAACAGACGATAATTTTGCGCGTGCGGGCAGTTCACTTTCAGCCCGGGTCGCACGCGAGAATGAATGCTCACTCGCACATGGTTTCCGCCAGCTTTGCTCAACAATTAAGGTGTGTCCACGAGATGTTGGCTGTACCCTGGTCGTTACGCACAATATAGAAAGCCGATTTTGAATTGTCGGGCAAAGCGCCCTCGAACAGTGGGCGGCTTATAAAACTGGCTGTCACACCTCTCTTTTGAGAGGTATCACTATCTCCTTTCGACCGAACAGCCGTTCGGTTGCGATCCCTTGAACTCGGCACTGCTCGCCGAGCCTGTTTGATTCTACAATCGGACGGGATTGATCTGTATATTTTATCGAGGTCAGGTAGGTTAACCACGGCTCTTGCCCCATGGCATAAACGTAAACCTGTTTCGGGTTCAAACGCTTGATGACTTCCAGACCTTTATCGCAATTGGAGCCGTCGAATCTTCTCGTCTGATCCATCTTCCTCGACATCGGCCTGGTTAACAATGGTCCATAGAGCCACGTCAGCGGCGCTCCTTCACATTCCATGCCCAAAAATATGACCTCTACATCACCAATAATCTCATGGATATGGTCATAAAGTTTCGGCTCGATGTTATTTGAATCCGCCGCAAATAGAACGGAGCGCCCGTAGAGCTTCACCAGATACGCGATTTTGGAGCGGATACTCAAATCACCATGCTCGCCCAGAAAAGGGACGCCGAGGATGCTTCCGCCTTCGACCTCGATGGCCTCCACTTCATCAATCTCGTACACACCTTTAAATCCGATGGCCTTTAATATCAGCTTGAGCGACGGATCGGCCAAAACGCCGCCATTGCTTCTCGGTACGATGATGTTCTTGATTTTATGACGCAGTTGCAAGAGGGTCTCGAACATGCAGTGATCTTGATGATTATGCGTGATGAGCACGTAGTCAATCTGTTCGGGCAGATCCGCGTAAGTGTATCGCTCGATACCTCCCTCTTCATGATAACTAACGACCGGGTCGCATAAGATGCTGATCCCTTTTGTTTCTATTAAGACGCAGGCGTGTCCATAGTAACGAATCCTGATATCGTCGCCATGATACCTGCCGGGGGAACTTGGAGACTCGGAAGTAAAGAAAGTTGAAAGGAGTTTTTCGTCTGCCACGCCGAGAAGAGACTTGATGTAAGCGAGCGGCTGCGGGACGTGCTTCATCTTAAACAATTCATCGAATGCGGAGCTGTTGAAAGGAATTTGCAAATGCAAATGCCCGTCGCTCATCAGTCTGGGAGAACTGAACGCGAATCGCCGCTCGTCTTTACCATAGACATAGAGGGCGATGCTTTGCGCTGACTCATTATAGTAAGGGCTTCGGTACATGAGACCCTCGATGAAGCGAATTGAGGGATGGTTGTTGAGGTCGTATACCAGTTCGACATAACCCTTCAGAGCGTCAGGCACTTTCTGGTAGAGCGGCTCCAGCGAATGACCGTCTGCTTCTCTCTGAAGTGTTTCATCCAGCGTCTTGATGGCTTCCGCCAGATTTAACATGTGCGGCTGCTCCGCCACCGTTTTATTGATGAGCGCGGCGATATCCCCCGTTTTACCGGCGTCATAATCAAGGAAAGGCCCGCCGAGCATTGCCGGATTTTTCAGCGCCGCGACATGCACCTGCGGGGCGGAAACGAATGAACGCATGATTTTCAGATGCGAGTTCGCAATATACATCGCAGCCGTTGCGGGCGCTATGAGATAAGACCATGCGTACCACTGGTTGACCAGAGGCTCTGCCACTACATCTTGTCTGAAGTAAACCTTATCGTTTGTCATTTCGCACGCTCCTGTAATGCTGTTGTTATTCGATTGTGAGGGCGATCAACGGATCAACTTTGGTTGCCTCTCCGTAGCGTTAGCAATGAATGTTCTGCGTAAGAATTTCTTTCAATCTTACGGCGAGCAGGGAGACGTGCGGCTCTCGGAGCATCGTGAAATGATCTCCGGCCACCACATCGAGCGTCAGCCTTTCAGTCGTGAGGCGACGCCATCCGAGCGTCGGATCGTCTGCCGCTATCTCATCCGTCGCTGTCTGCTCAGAACATAGAAGCACGGTCGGCACCGGAAGCGGCGCGGGTCGGTAGCTTCTGACAGCGCGCACGTTATTTCCGTAAACATGCAGGAGGCGACGGAAATGTTCGTCATCGAAATCGAGCGGTAGCGTATTGGCGTGCTTGAGTTGCCCCAGCACGTATGCAAGTTGTTCGGCTTGTCCAAGACGAAGGACATTATCGGGCGGAGGAGCTATCTCATTTAACGAGAGACCGAGATGCGTGGCGAAGCTGGCAAGCAATTCAATGTCATCGTCTTCCTCACATCGCTCGGCAACGCCCGGAGCGACAGAATCAAACAGGACGAGTTGGTTCACCGTCTCGCCATGCGCACGGAGTTGACGTGTCATTTCAAATGCAATGACGCCGCCGAGCGACCACCCGCCGAGCAAGTAAGGGCCGCGAGGTTGGACGGCGCGGATGGCCTCGACATAGGCGGCGGCCATCTCTTCGACACGTGTGAGCGGTTCCTGTTCGTCGTCCACGCCGCGCGCTTCCAGTCCGTAAAACGGCTGTTCACGACCGAGATGCTGCGCGAGGTGAACATAACTGAAGACATTCCCGCCCGCCGCGTGAACACAGTAGAAAGGTTGGAGCGAGCCGTGCGGTTGAATAGCGACGAGCGGCGAGCGCGCCGATGTTTTTTCCATTGCTCGGAGCACCCCGGCGAGCGCCTCGACGGTGGGCGACGTGAACAGTGTGGATAATGGAACAGCTCTGCCGGCCACTTGCTCAACGCGAGCCATCAGGCGCACCGCCAATAACGAATGGCCTCCCAGTTCAAAGAAATCGTCCCGCACATCAATCGGTTCAACGCCGAGCAACTCCTCCCAAATACGACATAACTGCAACTCCGAGAGGTCGCGCGGGGCGACGAAATCGTCTTTACTTTCGAGGCGTAGACGGGACGGCGCGGGGAGCGCGCGCCGGTTGAGCTTTCCGTTCGGTGTCAAAGGAAGCGATTCAAGAAACACAAATGCCGACGGGATCATGTATTCCGGCAGTTTCCCCTTCATAAAGTTGCGCAGCTCGACGCCCGGCACGGGTTCGCGCGCGACGACATAAGCCACCAACTCTTTGTCCCTGCGCTCATCCTCGCGTGCAATCACGATTGCGTCACGCACCGTCGGATGTTGTTTGAGGGTCTGTTCAATCTCCTCCGTCTCGATGCGGTAGCCGCGAATCTTGACCTGTTGATCCGTGCGTCCGAGAAATTCGATATTTCCATCCGGCAGGAAGCGCGCGAGGTCGCCCGTCCTGTAGAGCCGCGCGCCCGGCATCTTGCCGAAAGGGTCTGGCACGAAACGCTCCGCCGTCAGATGCGGAAGATGTAGATAACCACGCGCGAGCGAAGCGCCGCCGAGATGAAGTTCACCGCGCACGCCGAACGGCACAGGCTCACCCCGTCTATCCAGAATATATGCGGTTCGATTCATGAGCGGGCGACCGATTGAGACGCGCCGGAGAGGACTCTGCTCGTCGCAGTCCGGCGGTATTTCAAAGAGCGTTGCCGTGATCGTGGTTTCGGTTGGCCCGTAGCCATTGAGCAGGCGCACCGCGCCGAGCGGAGTCTGTTGCCAGAGACGCAACGCCTCCGGCGGCATCGTGTCTCCGCCGACAAGAACCAGCGTCAACTGTTGCGCTAATTCTGCGTCAACGCCGGAGTCGGAATCGGGCACAATTTGGCTCCAGTAAGCCGGAGGAAGATCGAGCATGGTGATCCCGAAACGCCGCACGGTGTTCCAGAAATCACTCTTCGTCAACGCGCGCGTATCCGTCAGCACGATGGCCGCGCCGCTCATCAACGGGATGAGCATCTGTTCGAGCGAAACGTCGAAATTCGGCGATCCAAACTGAAGCAAGCGGTCGCCTTCGACGAGTCCATACTCTCTGCGCACGTTGGCGAAGTGGCTGGAAGCCGCGCCATGCGAGATGCAGACTCCTTTGGGTCTTCCGGTCGAGCCGGAGGTGTAGATGACGTAAGCCAGATTTTCGGCCTTCAATTCGATGTGCGGCGCAGCATCTTCAGTCTGTCGCAAGACAATCTCATGCTCCCCATCGAGACATAAAACATTGCCTGCAATGCTCTGAACGGGAAGCGCAGAGCGCAAACGCTGGCTCGTGATAATTGTCCTGGGGGCGAGGTCTTCAAGCATGTAAGCGAGGCGTTCGGACGGGTAGGCCGGATCGAGCGGTACGTAAACCGCGCCCGCTTTAAGCGTGCCGAGTAACGCCGTCACGAGTTCTACCGAACGATCCAAAAAGACTCCCACCAGCGCTTCCGGCCTGACTCCTGCCGCTCGTAGATGTTGCGCTAACCGATTGGCACGCGCGTTCAATTCAGCATAGGTCAACTGCTGTTCGTCAGAGATGAGAGCGACATTGTGCGGCGCGCGTTTGGCTTGTG
>DASVPS010000146.1:0-7145 GCA_036389555.1 Pyrinomonadaceae bacterium | reverse complement strand
CTTCTTCAAATTCTCCTGCCGCTCGCGCAGCTTTTTCTCTTCCGGCGTTTCGGCCTGCGCCGCAGCCTTCTCCTGCGCCGACACGTTGAGCACGGGGGCGGGCATCAAGAGCAATGCGACGAGTAACAGGGACAACAGGCGTGGGATGTGTAGGGATTTCATTGGGGGAGTTCTCCTTAAACTGTGGTCAGGACGGTTAGGACGAATGCCCACGCGAAAATTCAGCGCGCGAACTTTTTGAACAATGCCACGATGAGCAGGGCTTCGCTTTCGTCGCCGGTGCGCCCGCGGAAGTTTAGATTCTTATCGGCGTACTTGATGTGAAAGAGTGACTTCGACCAGCGGTTGCGCTGGCACTCGTTGATGCCGGAATAAGCTAGACTGAACCCGTGCTCGCCTTCCGTCGGCACGAACCGCACGCCGTCTTTGCGCAGATGGAGCCAACCGCGACAGTAGTCGGCCAAATCGTTGCCGCCGAGTATTTCGTGCGAGTGGTTGACGAAGAAGGACGCGCCGCCGCCCGCGCGAAACGCCGCTTCAAACGCCTTCTGCGCCTTCAGAAAATCTTTATCCGCGTACATCTGCGCCGTCGCCAGATAGGTCAGGGCTTCCGGCTCGTCGGGTTTGGTTTCGAGTATCTGTTCGAGGCGGTTGATGGCATCGTCGTAGCGTCGCTGGCGGATCAATTCCAGAGCGGGCGAATCGTTTTTCTGTGTCGGGGGCAGCGACTGAACTGAACCCGCCGCGAGCGCGAAACACGTCAGCACAATGGCGTTGAAGGATTTTCTCAAGAGCGGCCTCTCCTTATGTGAGTCAATGGACGAGACTGAGAAGCGAGTTCGAGCGTAGCGGTCGGGTTAATTGTTTACTTGCTCTCCCGGCTCAAGACTTGTGAGAAACGACGGGAAGGCTTTCGCGCACTAATGCTCGTGGGTTGCGATTCGCCGGAATGGAGGTTCGCGCGCGGCGGCTCGCGCCCTCTCGCCAGAACCCGCCCCCAACCGACTCGAATGGCGGCGGATACTATCACGCCGTCAATGGGGCGTCAATAAAATGCTGGCCGCGCCGCCGCCCGCCGCCGCAGACTGACTTGCTTGACGCACCGTGCGCGGCATGTTAGGTTTTCTCCTTCGTAAACATCAATAATTTTCAGCGTTCCACACATCTCAACGAGAGAGGCAGGAGAGTCGTTTGACTACTGCGCCGACACCACTCAAGCAGACACCGCTCAACGCCGCACACCGCCGTCTGGGCGCGCGCATGGTTGATTTCGGCGGCTGGGATATGCCCGTCCAATACCCGGCCGGGACGGTCGAAGAACACCTGCGCACGCGCCGCCACGCCGGACTCTTCGACGTATCGCACATGGGCGAGATCGAGGTGCGCGGCCAGGACGCCATCTCCTTCGTCAATCGCCTCTGCTCGAACGATGCGACCAAACTCGTTGACGGGCAGGCGCACTATTCCGCGCTCACCACACCCGAAGGCACCGTCATTGACGACCTGCTCGTCTACCGTTTCGCCGCGGATCACCTGTTGCTCGTCGTCAACGCCTCGACGACCGAGAAGGATTGGGACTGGATCAACGCGCATCGCGGCGACGAGACGGTGGAACTCTCCAACCGCAGCGCCGACTTCTGCCAGATCGCCGTGCAAGGGCCGGACGCTCTCGCCCTCCTGCAAACGCTCACCGAGACGCCGCTCGCGGAGATCAAGTATTACCACTTTCAAGAGGGCGCGGTTGACGGCGTGCCCGCGATCATCTCGCGCACGGGCTACACGGGCGAAGACGGTTTTGAAGTCTACGCCGCCCCGGACAAGGCCGAGCAACTCTGGGATCGCATACTCGAAGCGGGCGGGCATGGTACGCCCGAAGGCATTCTGCCCTGCGGGCTGGCGGCACGCAACACGCTCCGGCTCGAATCCGCGATGGCTCTCTACGGCCACGAAATTGACGAGACCACGACGCTCTTGGAAGCCAACCTCGGCTGGATTTGCAAATTGAACAAAGGCGACTTCAACGGGCGCGAACGCCTCGCGCAGCAGAAGGCCGAAGGCGTCACGCAAAAACTGGTCGGCTTCGAGGTCACGGAGCGCGGCATCGCGCGCGACGGCTATCCGGTTTTGATCAACGGCGAGCCGCTGGGGCGCGTCACTTCGGGCAGCCCCGCGCCCTTCTTGAAAAAGAACATCGGGCTGGCCTACGTTCCCGTCCAATACGCAAACGAGGGACAGGAGATTCACATCGAAGTGCACGGCCGTCCCGTCGCCGCGCGCATCGTGCCCGTGCCTTTTTATAAGCGCGAACGAGGATCGAAAGAAAAGTGATGAGTGATGAGTGATGAGTGATGAGTGAGAAGAGTTTTTAACTCATCACTCATCACTCGTTACTCATCACTCATCACTCATCACTCATCACTCATCACTTTCCAGAAGGAGCATCATGGCAAACATCCCGGACGATTTGCACTATAGTAAGGATCACGAGTGGATCAGGGTCGAGGGTGATACCGGCACGGTCGGCATCACGGATCACGCGCAGAATCAGTTGGGCGACATCGTGTACGTGGAGTTGCCGCGCGTGGGCGACAGTTTGGAGGCGGGCGGAGTGTTCGGTCAGGTCGAGTCGGTCAAGGCCGCAAACGATCTCTACAGCCCCGTCTCAGGCGAAGTCACGGAACTGAACGAGACGCTCAACGACGACCCCGAACAAGTCAACAAAGACCCTTACGGCGCGGCGTGGATGCTCCGTCTGCGTCTGAAAGACGCGGGCGAGGTGGACAAGTTGATGAACGCCGCCGAGTACGAAGACTACACCAAGAAAATCACGGAGTAAGAGAAGTTGCGCTATATTCCCAACTCGCCGGAGGAGCGCGCCGAGATGCTGCGCTCGGTCGGTTTGAACGCGCCGGAGGAACTATTCGACACCATCCCGGCTGACATACTGCTGCGCGATCTGCTCGACACGCCGAGCGCGCTCTCCGAACCCGAACTCATCGCGCGCTTCGAGTCGCTGGCCGCCAAAAATGCCGCCGCTCATCGCCCGAACTTCCTCGGCGCGGGCGCTTACTCGCACTATCAACCGACCATCGTTGACAGTCTGATCTCGCGCTCCGAGTTCTTCACGGCCTACACGCCCTACCAGCCGGAAATCTCGCAAGGCACGCTGCAAGCCATCTTCGAGTTTCAGACGCTCGTCTGCCAGTTGACCGGCATGGACGTGGCGAACGCCTCTATGTACGACGGCTCGACCTCCGTGGCCGAGGCCGTGCTGATGGCCGAACGCATCACGCGCCGCCGCAAGGTGGTCGTCTCCGGCGCGCTCCACCCGGAATACCTACACGTCGCCGAAACCTACGTTGCCCACGCCGGCATCGATCTCGTCCGCACCGGGTTCGACGAAACGAAAGGCACGACCAACTTCGACGAACTCGGCGACCTCGACGAACAGACCGCGGCCATCATCGTGCAGTCGCCGAACTTCTTCGGCTGCGTCGAAGATTTACAGTCGCTCGCAGAGCGCGCGCACCAGGTCGGCGCGCTTCTCGTCGTCTGCGTCACCGAAAGCATCTCGCTCGGTCTCCTGCGCGAGCCGGGTGCGTCGGGCGCAGACATCGTCGTGGCCGAAGGCCAGTCGTTCGGCGTGCCGCTCAGTTACGGCGGCCCTTATCTCGGACTCTTCGCGACGCGCGAAAAGTATGCGCGGCAGTTGCCCGGCCGCCTCGTCGGCGTCGCGACCGACAAGGAAGGCCGGCGCGGTTTTGTCCTGACGCTCGCCACGCGCGAGCAACACATCCGCCGCGAGAAGGCCACCTCCAACATCTGCACCAACGAAGGCTTGATCGCCCTCATGGCGACGATCTATCTGGAGACGCTCGGCCGCCGCGGCCTGCAAGAGGTTGCCATGCAGTGCGCGCAAAAGGCCGCTTACGCCGCGCGTCGCATCAGCGAGATCGAAGGCTTCTCGCTGCCCTATGCTCAGACGCCGCGCTTCAACGAGTTTGTCGCGAGCGCGCCCGTCGCGGCGGAAGAGTTGCTTCGCCGTCTCGCCGCCGAGCGCAACATCACGGGCGGCCTCGCCCTCTCTCGCTACTTCCCCGAACGCACGAACGACATCCTCGTCTGCGTCACCGAAACCAACCCCCGCAGCGAGATAGACGCGCTCGTCAGTGGATTAGCAGAATTAACTCATTGATTCATTTATCCAATGAATCAATGAACCGATGAATCAATGAATCAATAATGAAGAAAGCCGCCACACATATTACGCAGAACGAAGCGTTGATTTTTGAACGCTCGCAGACCGGCCGCAAAGGCTACATGCTGCCCGCGCTCGACGTTGAAGAGACGCCGCTCGACGAGTTGCTGCCCGCAGAGTTTCGCCGCACGGACGACCTCGAAGGCGTGCCCGAAGTTTCGGAGGTTGACGTGGTGCGCCACTTCACGCGCATCTCCACGTGGAACTACAACATCGACCTCGGCATGTATCCGCTCGGCTCGTGTACGATGAAGTACAACTCGCGCCTGAACGAGCGCGTCGCGCGCATCAAAGGCTTCGCAAATCTCCACCCGCTCGCCTCGGAGGAGGATTCGCAGGGCGCGCTCCAACTGCTCTACGAACTCCAACAGCACCTCTCAGAGATCACCGGCCTCGCCGCCGTCTCGCTGCAACCGGCGGCGGGCGCACACGGCGAGATGACCGGCGTCATGATCATTCGCGCCTATCTGGACGCACGCGACGGCGTGGGCGAAGGCGACCGCCCGCGCCGCCACGTCATGCTCATCCCCGACTCGGCGCACGGCACGAACCCCGCCTCCGCGCATCTCTCCGGCTTCACCGTTAAAACCGTCCGCTCGACGCCCGAAGGTCAAACCGATCTCGACGCGCTCCGCGAACTCTGCGCGGCAGGCGACGTGGCAGGTCTGATGTTGACCAACCCGAACACGGTCGGTCTGTTCGAGCGCAACATCCGCGAGATTTGCCAGATCGTCCACGACGCGGGCGGCCTCGTCTACATGGACGGCGCGAACATGAACGCGCTCGTAGGCTGGGCGCGCCCCGGCGACATGGGCGTGGACGTGATCCACCTGAACCTACACAAGACTTTCTCCACCCCGCACGGCGGCGGCGGCCCCGGCTCCGGCCCCTGCTGCTGCACGAAAGAACTCGAACCCTACTTGCCCGTGCCGCGCATCGTCCGCGCCGCTGAGGACAGCTACAAGTTAGACTTCGGCTATCCGCAATCAATCGGTCGCGTCAAAGCCTTCTACGGCAACTTCGGCATGGCCGTGCGCGCGCTCTCCTACATTGAGACGCACGGCGCGGACGGATTGCGCGAAGCGACCGAGGCTGCCGTGCTGAACGCGCGCGTCATCGCGCACGGGTTGGCGAGCGACTACGACAAACCCTTCGACGCCCCGCCCATGCACGAAGTCGTCTTCACCGACAAACGACAGGCGCGAAAGGGCGTCCACACGCTCGACATAGCCAAGCGGCTCATTGACTACGGCTTTCATCCGATGACCATCTACTTCCCGCTCATCGTGCAGGGCGCGATGCTCATCGAACCGACCGAATCCGTCGGTCGTCAGGAGATACAACAATTCATCGAAGCCATGCGTTCAATCGCACGCGAAGCCGTGGAGACGCCTGACCTCGTCCGCGAAGCGCCGCACACCACCCGCATCGGCCGTCTCGACGAAGCCGCCGCCGCGCGCAAACCCGTCCTGCGCTGGCGTCCCGAAGAGAAGGCCGCCGTCGCCTGACTCGCCGCCTAAATTGGATCGCTTCCCATTGCTGGCCGGGCTTGCTTGATTGACAAGAAAGTCCGGCTGACATATTTTTCCGCCGGCCATCAATGTTAGCGACGCTGCTATTGAATCCGCCCACGCCTTACTGACATCGAGCTACAACCTCATACGAATAGCCGAAGGAGAGAAATCTTATGGCGAACCGGGAAACGAAAGATGAGTCAACTCAGGCGACTGGCAATGACCTCGATACTGACGGCAAGCAACCCCTCAAAAGCAGCAAACACAGCCCGACCCTGCTCAATGTGTATAACACTCTGGGCGCTCTGATCAGCATGGCGTCGATAGTCGTCTTCTTTTCCCCCTCCGGCCCTTCGCTGAAGGTCTTCTTTTTTGCGTGCCTCGCCTTCTTAGCATCTCTCCTGTACTGGCGTGCCATCAACGAATATTGCAAGCCGATCTGGTTACTGATCCCGTTCATCATCGTGTCCGCGTTCTTCGCCTATAAAGTAGTCGAGCCGCCCGTTCAAGCCCCGACGCAGGACGTATGGGCGTTGTGGACTGAACAAGTTTCGAAGGAGGTTGCGGAGTGCGCCGAGGAGGACGAACATTGTCTGGCGAGGGCGATAGCCATCCCCTACCCCAGCCCGGATTCCGCCGCGCCGCTGGCAAAGCTCTACGCGGACACGCGCGCCGGTTTCACCATCATGCGGCTGCGGGGCGTGGAGAAGATGCTCAAAACCCGCGTCGGCATTGTGCCGGCCTTCACCGGGGCAGGCTTCGCCGTCCCGAACGACCCGGACAGGGTGTACTGGAAGGCGCGCATCCCCGAATACCTCGTTAGGAATCATACTGATGATGTAAAAGAAGTTTGGTCGTGGCAGTTGGACACCACCAAACTCCAACTTACGGTCGATCAATTGATCCGTGAGGAGCCATTGATACAGCGACTCCAAAGCAGGAACCGGCAGGAACTCATCGACAGCGTGGAAGCTAATTGCAGTTTGACAGACCTGACCCCGGCGGTGATCCGGTTCAGTAGATTTCAACAGTTATTGTACAAGAATAGGCTGGCGCTCGAAGAGAGGAAGCGCGTGTTCGTGATGCACCTCTGCGCCGTGCGCCATCTCACCTTGGAACAGGCGGCGTACCTCTCCGGTTATCAACTCACGCCCAACACCAAACGCGACCCCAAATATGGCGAGGATAAGCTCTTCGTCTGGGTTTACATTCCGCCGGGCAACGTAGACGACGTCATGACCCCGACCTGGGAATACATCCTCCCGAACCTTAAAAACTGGCTGCTTGAGAAGTGACACCGCCCACGCAATTGTCATCGCCCGCAAACCCGTCCTGCGACTGGCGACGTGCAGCGAAAACCGCCCACGCTTGAA
>DASVPS010000145.1:0-6325 GCA_036389555.1 Pyrinomonadaceae bacterium | reverse complement strand
GCCACCACGGGCGTCTCTCTTTGACGCCGTAGGCGGAGTTCAACGTGTCGCTGATCGCGCCCAAGCCGTAAGAGGCCGCCCACACGGCCGTCAGCAAGCCGAACGTGAGTTTGCCGCTGCCCGTGTTCTGCGCGATCTCGTCTACGGTGGTGCGGATGAGCGTGGAGGCCGAGCGGGGGACGACCGTGGAGAGATAGCGGAGCAGATTGGCGCGCAGTTCCGTGCCCACGTCGGCGAAATATCCGAGCATGGCGATGAGGAAGAGAAGCAGCGGAAAGAGCGCGAGCAGAAAATAGTAGGACAAGGCCGCCGCGCGCGTCAGCAAGTCGCCGTCATAGATTTCGCACCAGACGCGCCGCCCCAGCTCTCTCCACGTCAACCCGCCCAGTTCCCAGACCGATGGCATTCCCCTTTAAACCTCCTGCCCCGCCTCGTCATCGTTGCAAATCCTGTCGCTCTCAATCGCACGCCAGCGCAACGCATGCGTAACAATAGCAAAAAACTCGCGCGGTGCGTTTAACGACGAAGGGAAAAGTGTTTGATGCCAGGGGAAATTTGAGGGGCGTCGGGTTGCCAGACCCGACGCCCCTTCGATCTACATGCTTCCGACAGGGGATCGAGTTAGGCCACTCGAAAACGCCCTCAGGCATCTAATTCCCGAAAGAAAACAGGATGAATAATCAATCATCGAGGGATGAAAAAAGAGCTATGAAAACATTCAAAAACAGATTGGCCGCCTTCGCGTTACTGTTCGTGTTGGCAGCTTCGGCGGGGAGCGTCGTGGCGTCTCCGCTCGCGGAATCCGGTCAGGGCTTCGACGCGCAGCAGGTCTCAAAGCGCGTCCGCAAGGAACTCGTCACGCTGCCTTATTACGGCGTGTTCGATAACCTCGCCTACAAGGTCGAGGGCGACACCGTGACGCTCTACGGGCAGGTGGTGCGCCCGTCTACACGTTCGGACGCCGCGCGGCGCGTGGCGCGGATCAAGGGCGTGGAGCGCGTCGTCAACAACATCGAAGTGCTGCCGCTCTCCAGCTTCGACGACCGCATTCGCGCCCAGGCCTATCGCTCCATTTTCAACACGAGCAGCCTGTATCGTTACGCGATGGGGTCGAACCCGTCCATCCACATCGTCGTCAACCGCGGACACCTGACGCTCGAAGGCGTGGTCGGCAACCGGATGGATAAGCAACTCGCCGAGTTCGCCGCGCGCGGCATCCCCGGCGTCTTCTCCGTGACGAACAACCTCATCGCCGAGAGCGACGAGCGCAGAGTCAGATAAACGCAAACGCTTTCAGGAACGGCAGCGTGAACAACCAGAGAGCGGCAGCGTAAACAAACAAAGAGCGGCAGCGTAAACAAACAAAGAGCCGGACGGCGATCAACCGTCCGGCTCTCTTATTTTTCGGGCGCGCATGTATTCGGCTCGCGCTCGGCCTAACGCTTCAACTGCTCCAGATACTTTTGCCGAAACTTGGCGACCTTCGGCGCGATGACGGCGCGGCAGTAGGGCTGGTTGGCGTTGTTCTGATAGTACTCCTGATGATAATCCTCCGCCGGGTAGAAGATTTCGAAGGGCACGACCTCCGTGACGATGGGCGCGTCCCAGACGCGCGCCGCTTCGAGTGCGACGATGACCTCAGTGGCCGCATCTCTCTGCTCGGGCGAATGGTAGAAGACGGCCGAGCGATACTGCGTGCCCACGTCGCCGCCCTGCCGGTTGAGGGTCGTCGGGTCGTGGATGGTGAAGAAGACTTCCAGCAGTTCACGGTATGAGACGACCTGCGGGTCGAAGGTGATCTGCACCACCTCCGCGTGCCCGGTCGTCCCATCGCAAACCGCGCGGTAGGTCGGGTTCTCGACGTGCCCGCCGGAGTAGCCGGACACCACGCGCGCGACGCCGCGCAAATCCGCGTACACGGCTTCCAGACACCAGAAACAACCGCCGGCCAGCGTCGCAATCTCTTCGTTTTGATTCGTCATAATGCTCCTTAAATAATCTCGTATGTGGAGACATGATAGGTTATTTCGTGTTGCGAAGTCTTCACGCCAGGCGCGCCCGCAAGCCACCGCCGGCCGTGCCGTGCGGGGAACTGTGCCGGGAGCGGCAACGTCCGCCACGGTCGAGATCAGGCGAGCGGCGTTAGCCGCGGCGATTCATGTTTGTGTATAGTATGAGAGTCAAGCGGATTACGTATTCAAAGGTAAAACTTTTTTTGCTCAAAGAACGAACTAATACCCTCGCACTCGAACAGCCGCTCTCCGTGTTGTCGCGCGTTCAATGGATTCAAAGCTTTCTCGTCCTCGGTCTGCACGCCTGCGGGCTGCTCGGCCTGTGGTTCGCCCCGCGCGCCGTTGACCTCGTGCTCTTCTTCGGTCTCTACCTCGCCACGACCTTCGCCATCGGCATCGGCTATCATCGCCTGCTCGCGCATCGCGGCTTCGTCGCGCCGCGCTGGCTGCGCCGCCTGCTCATTTGGACGGGCGCGGCGGCCTTGCAGGGCGGCCCGGCGCGTTGGACACGCATCCACCGGCGTCACCACCAGATGACCGACAAGCCGGGCGACCCGCATTCGCCGCTCAAGGGATTCTTCCACGCGCACATGGGCTGGATCATGCACGTGGACGCGGAGGAGGGAAGCGACTACCGCGAGTTGGTGCCGGACGTGTCCGGCAGAGACCCCTGGGTGCGCGTGTTGGATCGCGGCGTGCTGTTCACGCTGCCGTGGTTTCTCACGGGAGTTTTTTGTTACGCGGTCGCCGGGTGGCGCGGCGTGTTGTGGGGCACGATCATCAGGACTCTCGCCCTCTGGCATTTCACCTGGTGCATCAACAGCGTCTGCCACGTCTGGGGCACGCGCCCCAACGAGACGCGCGACGAAAGCCGCAACGTGTGGTGGCTCGGCCTGCTCACGCTCGGCGAAGGCTGGCACAACAATCACCACGCGCGCCCCGCCGCCGCCATGCACGGCTGGCGCTGGTATCAAGTGGATTTTTCCGGCTACGTCATACGCCTGCTCGCGCGCCTCGGCGTCATCTCGAACGTCGTGCGCCCGCCCCGCGTTAACACTTAGCGCGCGTTCGCAAATGTAGATTTAATGCGGCGCGCGCACGGCGGCAGACGCGCGGAACTCTGATAAATTCGTTCGCGTCCGACGCCTCTTTTCCCGGCCGCCGCCGCGTTTAAATCGGCGCGCCCCGCCGCCCGGTAATCGCGGTCTAAACTGCCCGCTGCACCCCCGCAAAATATTCCCCGCCGCACACGCGATTTTGCCTCCGCCAGCCTTGACTCCGCGCGCCGATTCACATAGCATGCGCGCTGCATTTCGACGAGCAGCAAGGGCTGTGTAAACCCCCGCAAGCGAAATCGGACAAGTCTTGGCCGCCTTCTCCGTTTCGTGGTGTGAACTTCCCCGTCCTATCCGGCCTCTGATCCAACCAGCAACACACCTATACAGGAGAATCCCCTATGTCTCATTCCCCGTTCCCTCCGAATCTACTTTCAAAACTTAAAAACAATTCATCATTTGCAGCCACTCGCCCTCCTCGCCGGGACGCATTGACAGCAGGCGGAACTGCGCGGCGCGCCGGTACGTTGCTCGCCCTCTGCGCCGTCATCGTCGGGCTTTTCTACACCGGCACGTCATCGGCGGCGTCGCCCCGCGACAAGGCAAGCGCGCCCGCGGGTCTTCAGTCCATCGCGCGAAGGCCGGAGATAGCCGCCGGCGCATGGCTCGTGTCGCCCGCGATGTTTCAACTGTCCGCAGTGGACGGAGTGGACACCTATGCCGCCGACTGTGTGACTCCGAAGACGGACTTCAACCTCGGCGAGACGGTCTGCGTGCGCACCAGTTTCCCGTCCAGCTTCTTATCCATCCGTCGCATTACCTGGATTGACCCCGACAACCATATTCTCGATGCGGCCTTCGTCACATCGAACGGGCAGACCACCCTGTTCACCCTCCCCGGCAGCGCCACGTCGGAGATCGCCGGCAACATCGTGGACAATCGCGGGACGTGGAGGATCGACTTGAGGTCGGCCGACGGCTCGCGCAGCGCCACCGCCGCCTTCACCGTGCATCAACCCTCCAACCCGCGCTTCGATCTCCAAATCTCCGCCGGGAGCGCCGTTCGACTCGTCGAGTCCGGCGACTCGGTCATAGTCAAGGTGGCCGTCTATAACGCCGGGCCGGATGCCGCCTCGAACATCGAGGTCTCGGCGCTCTCCGTGCCCGGCCTGTCGCTCCAGAGTTTCAGCCCGGCGGTGGGCGGCACCTGCGGCGCGGGCGGCGTCTGCGAGCTTACGAGTCTGGCGCGCGGCGACCATGCCCTGTTCATCGCCACCTACAACGTGACGGCGGCGGCGGGCACAAACGTCGGCACGCAGGCGACGGTCAGCAACACGAACGACCCGCGGCCGTCTAACAACTCCGACTCGTTCTTCTTCTCCGTCTTACAGGCTACCAACGAGACCCAGACCTGCACGCTCACGCCCCCGCAGCCGATCACTGTCAACGGCTCGGAACTTCCCGACCCGAACGACCCTGCGGAAACATTGTACGGCGCGGTCGTGAACTACGCGGTGGCTGCCGAGGGTGATGGCTGCGACCCGGTTCAATGCGACACGTCGTCGGGTTCTACCTTCCCGGCCGGCACTACGCTCGTCACCTGTACCGCCGCATCGGGCGACTCCGTCGTCTTCCCCGTGACGGTTGTTGACACGCGCGCGTTCCAGATCATTCTCAACGGGGCGAACCCGTTGACGGTCGGGTGCAACACCACCCCGCCGTTCGCCGACCCCGGCGCGACGACCAACCGGCCGGGCATCACGCCCACCGCCGCCACCACCGTCGATCCGAACACGCCCGGCACCTACACCATCACCTACACGGCCACCGACGGCGCTAACACCGCCACGGCCACCCGCACCGTCAACATCATCGACGACTCGACGCCGCAGATCACGCTGCCCGGCGACGACCCGCTGACGGACGAAGTCGAGGTCGCGCCGCTGACGATTGAATGTCATGCCCCCTTCGTGCCTCCTGCCGCGCCGGCCAACGACGCCTGCGACGGCCCCGTCCCCGCCATCGTCACCAGCGACGTTGACCCGGATACAGTCGGCACGTACACCATCACTTACACGGCCACAGACGACAATGGCACGGCCGCCGATACGTCCGATGATCGGGTCGGGACGGCCACCCGCACGGTTCACGTCGTGGACACCACCGACCCGGTCATCACGCTCAACGGCGGGAACACGACGACGGTCGAATGCCACGGCGTATTCACAGACCCCGGCGCGGAGGCGACCGACGCTTGCGCGGGCGACCTCGACTCGGCGATTCAGGTTTCCGGCACGGTTAACCCGAACACGGTCGGCACCTACACGCTCACCTACACAGTCTCCGACGCCTCCGGCAACGACGCCACGGCGACGCGCACAGTCACCGTCGTTGACACGACCGCTCCGGTCATCACGATCATCGGCGACAGCCCGGCGACAGTGGAGTGCCACGGGATTTACGCCGACGAGGGCGCGACGGCCAGCGACGCCTGCGCCGGCGCTGTTCCCGTCAGCGTCTCCGGCAGCGTGGACGTGAACACGCCGGGCGCGTACACGATCACCTACACGGCCACCGACGGCACTAACACCGGCACGGCGACGCGCACGGTCAACGTCGTGGACACGACCGACCCGGTCATCTCCTGCCCGGCGAACATCGTCGTCACCCTGCCCGCCAACTCGACGGCCATCTCCATGCCCGTCAGCTTCAACGTCACGGCGAGCGATAGTTGCGGCACGGCGGAAGTAGTCACTTCGCACGCCTCCGGCGCGAGCTTCCCCGTCGGCACGACGACCGTCAACGCGACGGCCACCGATCAGTCGGGCAACACAAGTTCGTGCAGCTTCAACGTCACCGTGCATTACCTGTTCGCGGGATTCTTCCCGCCCATCTCCAACCTGCCCGTGCTCAACACGGTCAAAGCGGGGAGCGCGATCCCCATCAAGTTCAGCCTCAGCGGTAACAAGGGACTGAACATTTTCGCCGACGACTCTCCGGCCTCCGGCGTCGTCGCCTGCAACTCGACAGACCCGGCGGTTGACCTCACGGAGATCGACACGCCGGCGGCGAGCAGCCTGACCTACGACGCCGCGAGCGACCGGTATCATTACAACTGGAAGACGCTGAAGGCGTGGGAAGGCACGTGTCGTCAATTGGTCGTCACACAGAATGACGGCACACAGCACCGCGCGAACTTCAAGTTCTAGTAAGCAGCGGGCGCGGTAGTTGTATCAACTGAGTGTGGGCGGGGGGGGG
>DASVPS010000144.1:0-9285 GCA_036389555.1 Pyrinomonadaceae bacterium | reverse complement strand
AATGGACTTCCTACTGCCGCCTGGATAGCAGCAAACTTTACAAGGATTACTCCTGCTTACCCGCTCACGCTGGCCTTCCCTCCCGGAACACAGGTGACCAAAGTTACTTGCCATAAAAAAGTCGCTGATAGCCTGACGCGCATCTTCGAGGCAATTCTGGCGCATTACGGTTCAGTTGCAGAGGTGAAGAAAGCTCGTATGCATCTGTTCGCCGGAACTTATAACTTTAGAAAAATCAGGAACGGCAATCGTCTCAGCACGCACTCCTGGGCGATCAGCATAGACATTGATTCGGAGAAAAATCCGCAAGGCAAGCCGTACGACGAAAGCAAAGGGATGATGCCGAAAGCGGTGGTTAAAATCTTCGAAGCCGAAGGGTGGAAGTGGGGAGGAAGATTTGGTGGTAAACGAGTTGACTGCATGCATTTTCAGGCTACCCAGTGAAGTGCAAGGCTCGTTTGTCATTACCTGTCGGCGTGGAGTAATCGCCGCTTTGAGCGCAGCATAACAACTTATTCAACCTGACCCCGCGCGAGCATTCCTTTCATGCTTGTCCTCCACGGCTTGCTTCGAGGGCTGCTCATGCGGGGCAGGTTAATTCGAGAGTTGGATGTCTTGTGCCGATAAGGGCGAGGCTGGATACGAAACCTCGACTTGTTCAATGTGGAACTTGCGTTGAACCCGGCGCGGAAAACCTCACGCCTTGAAGAACAACATGCCGAAGAGCCAAGAGGCGACCTGCGTCTCGTAGGCGTACCAGAGGCCGAAGCAGATGCTCAAGGCACCGGCGGCCGTCTGCAAGCCGTGGTGGAGACCGGAGAGTTTGCGCGCGGTGAGGACGAAAGGCAGGCCGACGAGTCCCGACATGAGAAGCATCCCTGCGATTGAGCCGAGGCCGAAGACCAGAAGATAGAGCAACCCGACGAGTGGCGAGGGGATTTGCGCGAGGACGAGCAGCGTCAGGGCTGTGGAGCCCGCGAGGCCGTGCATCGCGCCGACGACGAGCGGCTTGATGCCGACGCGCGCGACGGCGTGCGAGTGGGGCGCGGCCGCTCTGGCGTGCTCCGTGCCCGCTTCGTGGAAGTGTATGTGCGCGTGTTCAAGCCCGTCGTGCCGGTGCTGGTGGAGGTGTAGCCGCGCGCGGCGGTGGGCGCGCAACGAGCGTGCGAAGGTCGCCACGCCGAGGCCGATGATCATCAAGGCCACGCAGAACTCCAGACCGCTCGCCACGCGCTCAGAGATCGCCACGCGCAGCACGAGCACCAACGCCCCGACGAAGACGAGCGAGGCCGTGTGCCCCACGCCCCACAACCCGCCGACGAGCGCGGCGCGCCAGAGCTTGCGCTGCTCGCTCACGATGTTTGAGACGGCGACGACGTGGTCAACTTCGGTCGCGTGTTTGAGGCCGAAGACGAGGCCGAGGCCGAGCACCGCGAACGCGCTCATCCGCGCGAACGAAGGTTCTTGAGCGGAGAACAGGACGCGCGCCTGCGCGAACAGGCCGCCGCCGAGTGCCGTCATGCTATCGCCCGCCGCGCCGATGGCCTGGTAGCAGGTGAACAGTCCCGCACAGATCATGACGAACGCGCTCAGGGCGGGCAGCACGCGCCGACGGATGCCCGTAGCTGCAAGCGGCCGTTCCAGGGGGCGGCGCGCATAGACGAACCAGAGGCCGATGCCCGTCAACACGCACGCCAGCCCCGCGCCGAACGCGACGACAGGAAGCACACGCAGGTGCGCGGTCGCCAAGAGCAGGCCGAACGCGAGTAGGAGAGGCGACGCGAGTAGGAACGCGCGTCCCGTTCGTGTGCGAATCGTGCGTGGATGCTTCATAACTTCGAGATGGCGATGCCGCAAGCTGTCACCGAACTACGCCCGAGCCTGTCGCCCTGCTGCCTACGGGTTTGTCGCCGCCTGAGACTACTTCGTTAACGCCTCGCGCGCAATACGCGCCCGCAAAGGATCGAACCGCGAATCGAGCGCGGGCGGCGAGTTCAGCGTTTCCTTCAACTCGAATGGTCTGGCGCATCACAAACGCCCGTACGTTTCTTCACAGCATTCTTCCGCTCGCACACCAGCGCCGGGAGATGCGCCTTGACACGGCCGGAAGGGCGCGTCTAAAGTCTTGCTCTCTCATCTTACGGGAAACGGGTTGCCGGTGCTGTCTGCCGTTCAGGTTCGTTCCCCGTCCCCAACTTTAAACCGGCAGTTTGGAGGAATTTTTCGATGACCAGAAAGCTGTTTGCGTCCCTCTCGCTTCTGTGCGCGGTGTTGCTCGTCGCCGTCGCCAGCCCGTCGCTCTTGAAACGCGCCCATGCGGAGAATGCGCGCGGCGGCAAGGCGTTGGTTCAGCCCGTCGAATCGTTCAGCGCGCAAAAGACCGCCAAAGGCGAGTTGCGTTCGCAGCGCGAGCGTTGCGCTACGCGCGACCTCGACGAGACGACCGCCTCCACCTATGAATCCGCGCTCAACGACTTCAACAACAAGCGCAGCCCCGGCCAGATCAGGAAGTCGGGCGCGGTGACGATCCCCGTCTACTTTCACGTCGTCAACAAGGGTGCGGGCGTTGCCAACGGCAACATCACAGACAAGATGATACGCGCGCAGATCGACGTGCTCAACGCCGCCTACGCCGGAGCAACCGGCACGGGCGCGGCCAACACGCCCTTCCGCTTTGCCCTCGTCGGCGTGACGCGCACGACGAACCTCGCGTGGTTCAACGCCGCGCCGGGCACGGCCGCCGAACGCGAGATGAAGACCGCCCTGCACACGGGCGGCGCAGACACGCTCAACTTCTACACCAACAACGGCGGCGGTTATCTAGGCTGGGCGACTTTCCCCTTCTGGTACGCGGGCGACCCGCAGATGGATGGCATCGTCTGCCTCTATTCCACCCTGCCCGGCGGCACGGAAGTTCCCTACAACGAGGGCGACACGGGCACGCATGAAGTCGGCCACTGGCTCGGTCTCTTCCACACCTTCCAGGGCGGCTGCGCGGCCATCTACAACGACTTCGTGGCCGACACGCCCTCCGAACGCTCGCCCGCCTTCAACTGCCCCACAGGGCGCGACTCCTGCCCCAAGACCGGCATAGACCCCATCGAGAACTTCATGGACTACACCGACGACCCCTGCATGTACCGCTTCACCGGCGGCCAATCCGCGCGCATGGAAGCGCTCTCGCTGCAATACCGCGGCCTGTAAAGTTTTCGCTGGTTAAGTTAATTTCGAGAGAGGGGCGTCGCCGTTGGCGATGCCCCTCTTTTTTCTTCACTGGCTTCCTCGTCTTCATTAGCAAGAGGCGAAGTAATGAGGGCGAGGAAGTTCCTACCCGATTCAGTTGTCTACGCTAAAGGCAGGCGGGCTATTCGCCGCTCTCGACTTTGAACAGAGGATTCTCGATGATGCCGAAGACATTCCCGAAAGGGTCTGTCACCGTCGCCACAATAATGCCGCCGCCCACCTCCTGCGGGTCTGAATGTTTCTTCGCCCCCAGTTCCAGCACGCTCCGGTAAGCGGCCTCGGCATCTTCCACTCCCCAGTAGGCGACCAGATTGTTACCTTTCGAGACGCCGTCCATGTCGGGATCAAGTCCCAGTTCATAGCCACCGACATTGAAACCGACATAAAACGGTTCGTCGAAATAAGGCTGCACGCCGAGGATGGCGGCATACCATTCTTTGGCCTTCTGCAAATCGTCCACGTGATAGATGACGGTTCTCAACCCTTGAAACATTCGTTCCTCCTTCGCGCACGGCATAAGTTTTCCGCTTCCGCGGAAGGTTAGTATAGACGCATGGCAGGGCTACCGGAATAAAGGCCGCGGGGCGTCAGGGGAGCAGGCGGCCGAGGAGGTCTATGAGCCAGTCGAAGTCTACGGGTTTGGTGAGATAGGCGTCGCAGCCGGCGGCGAGCGCCTGTGCGCGGTATTCGGTTTCGTGGTGCGCGGTGAGGGCGACGATGAGCACGTCGCGCATGGTGTTGTTCTGGCGGATGCGGCGCGTGGCCTCTATGCCGTCGATGTTGGGGAGGCCGATGTCCATGAGGATGATGTCGGGGCGTTCGCGCTCGGCGAACTCGATGCCCTGCTCGCCGTCTGTGGCTTCGAGGACGCGAAAGCCGCGCTTCTCCAGTTCGAGACGCATCAGGAAGCGCGTGTCCTCGAAGTCCTCCACGACCAGCACCTTGAGCGGCGCGGCCATTTCATGACTGTTTGAAGCGGTGCGTGAAGTTTCCAGACCCACGTAGCCCCTCGCTGCCGGCGCGTCGGTGTAAGGTTCAGCCGGCGGCAGACGCGCCAGACGGCGCGACGGATTAAATTGCGCGGGTAGTTTTCAACATTTCAACCTCTCCGGTCAACACGCGAAACGCCGCGCGGCGAAAAAACTTGCCTCCCGCAATCGCCCACGGTGGCAATTCTCACGCGCGGAGGCGGAGCATTCCGCCTGCGGGCGCGTGGCGTGGGCGTGCGTCGCGGGTCGCGCGAAAGGTAATCTAAGTACGAAAGTTTTCGTTGACATTACGAAACGCTTCGTAGTAAGGTGTCGCCCGTCAGATTTAGCGTGTGTCGAAGAGGAGACCGGAAGATGCCGAAACGAGATGCGGCGCGGCCGACCGACGCGGAGTTGGAAATCCTGAACGTGCTGTGGCAGCGCGGTGCGTGTACCGTGCGCGACGTGCATCAGGCGATCAGCCTGACGAAGCCGAACGTCGGCTACACGACCGTCTTGAAGTTGATGCAGATCATGTCGGAGAAGGAGTTGGTGCGGCGCGACGAGAGCCAGCGCGCGCACGTCTATGAGGCGCGGCTCGCGCGCGAACAGACGCAGCGGCAACTGATCGGCGACCTGCTGGAGCGCGCCTTCGACGGCTCTGCGACGAAACTCGTGATGCAGGCGCTCTCGGCGCAGAAGGCTTCGGCCGAAGAGTTGTCGACCATACGCGAAATGCTGGACGAGTTCGAGCGAGGTGAGTCATGAGAAACGCCTACGCGCTCCTGGCGCACCCGTTTGTGGAGACACTCGGCTGGACGCTCCTCCATTTCGTCTGGCAGGGCGCGCTCGTCGCGCTTGCTTATGCGTGCGTCGCCTTGTCGCTCAGGCGCGCGACGGCGAACGTGCGCTACGCGGTCGCCTGCGCCTCTATGCTCCTGATGCTCGCGCTGCCCGTCGCGACGTTCTTCCTGCTCGACTCGAACGCGGCCGCAACGGCCTTCGACCGACGCGCCCCTGAGGACGCGCCCGCAGAACCTTTCGGCGCGACGGGTGCGCCCGCGAAGTCGGCCGGCGCGCAGGCGCGTCTCGACGCGAATTTTCCGGTCGCGCCCGAAGACGAAGGGGCGTCCGCGCCTTTGCAGCGTTGGGCGGCAGATCGTTTTACGTCCGCGCTGCCGTGGCTGGTTCTGGCCTGGTTGGCGGGCGCGCTCGGGTTAACGCTGCGCCTCTTCGGCGGCTGGGTGTTGACCGAGCGACTCAGGCGTGAACCCGCGCTGCCGCTCGCGCGCGACTGGCGGGAGACACTGGCGCGCCTCGCGCGGCAGTTGCGGGTTTCACGACCCGTGCGTCTGTGCGAGTCGGCGCTGGTTGAAGTGCCGACCGTGATCGGGTTCCTGCGCCCCGTCATACTCGTGCCCGCGTCGGCCTTGACGGGTCTGAGCGCGCCGCAACTCGAAGCCCTCCTCGCACACGAACTGGCGCACATTCGCCGCCACGATTACCTCGTCAACCTCTTGCAGAGCGTGGCCGAGGCCGTGCTCTTTTATCACCCGGCGGTGTGGTGGCTCTCAGGGCGCGTGCGCGTCGAGCGCGAGCACGCCTGCGACGACTTGGCCGTGCGCGCCACGGGCGACGTGCTCGTCTACGCGCGTGCCCTCACCACACTCGAAACTTTACGCGGCCAAAAGGCGGGCGCACGCACGCTGGCCGTTGCCGCCAACGGAGGTATCCTGATGCAACGCATTCAACGTCTGATCAAAGCGCAACCGGCGTCCGCAGGCCGCTCGCCGCTGCTCGCGGGCACGGCCGTCATGCTCGTCGTGCTGGCGTCGGTTATCGCCTGCGCGCAAACTTTCTCGCTCGCACAGAACAAGGACGCGCGCTCGTCGCGTGGCGACGTTCCGGCGAAGACCGCGCGGGCGAAGCGGCAGGTGGCAATTACCTTCGTCTCGCTGCCCGCCGTACAGACTTTCTACAACCCGCGCGCGGAGAAAGACACGCGCCGCCTGCTCGCGACGCTCGGCGCCAACCAGATTCGCGCCGTCGGCTTCGTCAACGAAAACCAACTCTACGATGAAGAGAACGGCGGCCGTCTCGACGAAGAGCGCGTGCGCCTTCTAAAACTCTGGCTCGACGCCGGCCACGAACTCGGCACGCAAACACGCGCCCACTCGAACCTCTACAAAACGCCGCTCGCGGAGTTTCAACAGGACGTGATTCGCGGCGAAGAGATCACGGGCAAGTTGATGTCGGAGCGCGGCCTCCAGCGCCCGCGTTACTTCAGTTACCCGTTTCTCAACGTGGGAGCGAACCGCGAGACGAAAGAGGCTGCCGAAGCCTTCCTCGCCGCGCGCGGCTACCGGATTCATCAGGTGACGATTGACAACATGGATTGGCTCTTCGGCCGTGTCTACGCGCAGGCGCGCCGCGCCGAAGACGAAGCGACGATGAAGCGCGTCGCAGACGAGTATCTGCCTTACATGGAACGCATGTTCGAGTATTACGAAGAACTCTCGCGCACGACGCTCGGCTACGAATTGCCGCAAGTCCTGATGCTGACCGCGAACGCCTTGAACGCGCACAAGATGGAAGACCTCGTGGCGATGATGAAGCGACGCGGCTACGAGTTCGTCACGCTCGAACAGGCGTTGGAGGACAAAGCCTATCGCCAGCAGCCCGCCAACTACGTCGGCCCTTGGGGCATCTCCTGGCTCGAACGCTGGGCGCTGGAGAAAGGACAGCCGCTCGGAGGCGAACCCGGCCTCTCGCCCTTCATGCGGCAGTTCGACGTGAGCCGCGGCGGGATGGATTACACCAAACTGTACAAGGTGAAGAACTGAGCGCCGCCACCGTCGTAGTAGTGAAGAACCAGGTGCCGGAGTAGTGAATAGTTGAGCGACGCGGGGCGAAGTTCACGCCCCGCTTGAAGGTTCGGGTGCGACGAACCGCCGAGCGCGCGCACGCGCAAAGGAGTTTGATATGAGGGCACATCAGAGGGTGTCGGGTTTCATCTTTATCATCATGCTGCTCGTGTCGCCGTCGTTCGGCTTCGGTCAATCACACGCGCAGGCAAACGGCGCGCACCCTTACGCGGCCGCCGGGGCTGCCTCCGCGCCGCGTCTCTTCGCAGAGGGGGTCGTCAACACGAACGCGGACGAGTACGGCCCGGCCTTCACGCCCGACGGGCGCACCGTCTATTTCGCCAGGCGTTCCGCCGACCGGAAGATGGAGCACATCTACTTCTCACGCTTCGACGGCGGCCGTTGGGCAGAGCCGCAGGTCGCGCCGTTTTCGGGGAAGTATTTCGACAAAGAGCCGTTCATCACGCCCGACGGCGCGAAGCTTTTCTTCTCCTCCACACGCCCCGTCGATCCGTCCGCACAGGGGCGCGGCGACTTCAATCTCTGGGTGGTCGAGCGCACGACGGCGGCGGCGGCGGGCGGGAACTGGGGCGACGCGCGGCCGCTCGGCGCGGAGATCAACTCCGACACTTACGACAACTACCCTTCGGTTGCGGCCAACGGCAATCTCTATTTCTCTTCGACGCGCGCGGGCGGTCAGGGGAGTAACGATCTCTATCGTGCGCGCCTCGTCGTCGGCCGCTACATACCCGCCGAAAATCTCGCGGGACTCAACACGCCCCAGTCCGACGCAGACCCCTACATCGCGCCCGACGAGAGCTACATCATCTTCTCCACGACCCGCACAGGGAGTTACGGCGAGGGCGATCTCTACATCAGCTTCAACATAAGCGATATGTGGACGACGCCCCGCAACTTCGGCGCAAAGATCAACTCGCAGACTTACGAATACACGCCGCTCGTCTCGCCCGATGGCAAATACCTCTTCTTCAGCCGTGGCTGGGGCGACATTTACCAGATGGACGTGAGCGCGCTGCCTTTGCAACGTGAGGGCAACGACGTACTGAACCTGAGCGCGCTGCCCTTGCGCCGACGTGTCGCCGTCACGTTCGACGATCTGCCGTTCACAGGCGACGGCGGGAAGACCGGCGTCGGCGAGCTTCGCGAGTTCACGTCGAAACTTCTCTCGGCGTTTGCGGCGCACAAAATTCCGGCTATCGGCTTCGTCAATGAAGGGAAACTACAACGCGAGGGCGAGCGGGAAGCGCGCGTCGCCCTCCTCAAGATGTGGACGGACGCCGGTTTTGAACTCGGCAATCACACCTACACGCACGCCAGTCTCTACCGCACGCCGCTCGCACAGTTCCAGCAGGCGGTCATAGACGGCGAACCCGTCACGCGCTCGCTCCTTAAAGCTCGCGGCATGAAGTTGCGCTACTTCCGTCATCCCTTTCTCAACACGGGGCCTGACCTCAAGACCAAAGAAGCGTTCGAGCGATTTCTCAACGCGCGCGGCTACCGCGTCGCGCCCGTGACGATTGACAACGCGGAGTGGATTTTCGCCGCGGCCTACGCGCAAGCCTTGCAGCGCGGCGACCGCGAGACGGCGGGGCACATCGCCAACCAGTACGTGCCTTACATGGAGAGGATGTTCGAGTTCTACGAGCGCATGTCGGCCGATCTCTTCGGGCGCGAGATCACGCAGACGCTCCTCGTCCACGCCAACTCGCTCAACGCAGATCACTTCGACCGCATCGCCGCCATGTTGAAGCGGCGCGGCTACGAGTTCATCACGCTCGACGAAGCCTTAAAGGACGCGGCCTACGACCACCGCGACACCTACACCGGCGCGGTCGGCATCTCCTGGCTGCAACGCTGGGCGATCACGCGCGGCGGCACGTTCAAAAAAGAACCCGCCCTCCCGCCCTACATGCAACAGTTCGACCCCGCCGGGAGCGGCACGGACTTCAAGACCGCGACGGCGAAGTGAAAGACATGGGCGCGGAACGACGAACGCGGAATGAAAGACAAGTTGCTTTTCATTCCGCGTTCATCGTTCCTACTTCATCGTTTAGTTTTAGTTTTGCGCTTGCTGCATCAGCGCGACGGCTTTTTGCAGGTCGTCGGGCGTGGCGACGGGGCCTTGGACGCCGGCGACGCGTTCGACGGCGAGGCCGGATTTTTTGAGCCACTCGGCGAAGTGCGCGGTC
>DASVPS010000143.1:0-17423 GCA_036389555.1 Pyrinomonadaceae bacterium | reverse complement strand
CTTTAGTAATCAGGTTTTGTAAGGAACTAGGGACTAACCCAACTACATATTGGGCAATGGTTAAATTTACTTTTGCCATCTTTGTTTTTTTATATCCATTATACGAGGGACAACAAACTGAGGAGCGTGTTATTGACTCCGTGCGTAAGGCACAAACCCAAATTCTAGAAGAGGTTGAAAAGCTAAAACCACCCAAGGTTAATGAGATTTACTATGTAGTTGAACGTAAAGTTGAGCTAAAAATCCGCCCACAATCCAAATCGGCTACTATCCAAATACTATCTCCCAATCAAACTATTAAATTGATTCAAGCTAAGGGAAAGTGGATTTATGTGGAGTATTTCGACTATATCGAAGGGCTGCCAAAGACGGGATGGGTTCTGAAGAAATATACAAGGCGACTTCAAGGAGTGGCAGTATCGGCTGGAAGAGTTAAAGAGTTTCAAGCTCAGATGTGGGATGAGCAGATTGAGCGAGATGTGAAAGACGGTCGGCTCGATGCCCTGCTTGAGCAAGCGGATCGAGACTTTGACTCCGGGCGTTGTGAGTTACTGTGAGACATTTCACCTCGCCCCAGTTCTGGAAACATTACCACCAACTCCCGCCCGCCGTGAGTAAACTCGCCGACAAGAATTTCCAACTTCTCAAAACTGATCCAAAACACCCCTCGCTGCACTTCAAGAAGATCGACAAGCTGTGGTCGGTTCGCGTCGGCGCGCATTATCGCGCGTTAGGTCTGGATAAGCCCGGGGGTGTCGTGTGGTTTTGGATCGGCTCGCACGCCGACTACGACAAGCAACTCTCATAGACGCCTTCGCACCGCATATGAAGCAGGGCGGGCATGTGCGCCCGTACGCACACGATACGGAACGTCTTGATACCTTATCGTGCGGTTCAAGGCGTGAGAGCGCATAAAGACGAGGGTTTTTAAGCGTTTTCGTGCTCGCTTGCGTGTGGCACGGTGGTTGTTAGCTAGTCCGTCGAGTGTTCGCGATGATGCGAATTCCAGTTGAAAGAAGAGGGTGATTAAAGATGAGAAGCAATGGTGGAATAAAGACGAAAGCGTTGATGTTGGCGATGGGCGCGTTTTTGCTTTTGCCGACTGCGACGTTCGCGCAGGATTGGCGTTATGGTCAGGATCAGCGCGATGACCGTTGGGAACGCCGCGACGACAGGCGTGACCGCCGCCGGGACAGGCGCGAAGACAGACGTGAGCGACGCGAAGAACGCAGAGCGCGCCGCGGCAACAGCTACGACGGCTATCCCAACTACGGTGGTTCGTTCCAGCTTCGCCAGACGGCCTTGAACGCCGGCTACAACGAGGGCATCAAGGAAGGACGCAAGGATCGTTCGCGCAATGAGCGCTACGACTTCAGCGATGAGAGCGTCTACCGCAGCGGCACGAAGGATTACAGCTCGCGTCTCGGCGACCGTGCGCTGTACCAGCAGTACCTCCGCATGGCCTTTGAGAACGGCTACAACGACGGCTACAGCGGTTACTAAAAAGTAGCTGACAACATTCAAAGCTGAACGGGGGCGGGAGACATAATTGTCTACCCGCCCCCGTTTTGCGTTAAGTGATGGTGAGCGGCCGAGATGCTTACGCCCGCCTGATGAACTTCGCGGCGACCCAACCGACGAGAATCAAGACCGAGAGGATGATCCAGTCGTAGCGGCTGCCGTAGGTGGCGGTCGGAAAGTGGTTGCTGATCATGGTGAAGACGACGGGCACGGCCATGAAAGTGTTCTGCTTGGAGCGGAGTTTGGCCTGCGCGGCGAGACGCGCGTCGGGCGTCTCGCCTGCGCTCGTCGCGGCGATCATGCGTCGCTGCGCGGGCAGGATGCGCATCCAGACGTTGGCGACCATCAGCGTCCCCAGAAGTGCGCCCATGTGGATGTAGGCCGCGCGCCCGCTCAGGACATGCGTCAACAGGTACGCGACGCCGACCAGCAGCACGTAGGATACGACAGCGAACGCCGTCTCGTTTCTGCCGAGCGGTGACAGCATCAACAGATCGTAGACGACCCACCCGACGATAAGCAGGACGAGGCTGAACCCGACGGCTGCGGGCACGCTGATGTCTCGCACGTCCGGGTCGACGAGCGCGCCGCCGAGGTAATAGACGACGACGAGCAAGACCATGCCGCTCAGCCACGTCAACCCGGCCTCCCAGCGAAACCAGTGGAGCGTTTGCGTCCCCGGCTGCTTCTGTTTTTCCACCACGTAGAAGCCGCCGCTATGCACCATCCAGACCTGCGGCCGCACGCCCGCACCGGCCGCCTCGCCCTCGGCTTCGGAGAGGCGCGCATCAAGCCAGGTGAAATAATAGGTCGTGCCGACCCAGAGGATGCCCGCGAAGACGTGAAACCAGCGCGCCAGAAGGTTGAGCCATTCGCTCGTGTTGGGGTCGAGTATCATTCATTAACTCCCGCGATAGGTGGAATAGCCGAAGGGACTGACGAGGAGCGGCACGTGGTAATGCGCCGCCGCTGTCTCGTTGACGGTAAAACTGATCGTGACTTCCGGGTAAAAACTCTCGACCCGCTCGGCCGCAAAATACTCCGACGTGCGAAACGTGAGCCGGTAGACGCCCGCCTGCAAGTCGAAATCTGCGGGCAACAAATCCTTCAGCCGCCCGTCCGCGTCAGTCCTGCCCTGCCCTAAAAGTTTCCAGCCTTCATCCCCTTGAACTTCGAGGACTACGCGGACGCCGCCCGCCGGTCGCCCGCGCGACGTGTCGAGTATGTGTGTGGTGATCGCGCTCATAAATTTTAGTTTCAAGTTTCAAGACTGTGGTTCTACGTCTCTTCAACTGGAAGCGTGCAACCTGCAACCTGAAACTTTCGTGCATCATGTCGTCAACAACTTTTCCAAACGAAGTCTGGTGATCTTCTGTTGCTCTGCGGCGGCGTTGCGAAGTTCCGTGTCCGCCTCGTTCGAGAGGCGTGCGTGCAGGAGTGCGAGCATCTCTTCGGCCGTCTTGCCCGTCGCGCAGACGATGTAGATGTAACCGAATCGGGCTTCGTAGGCGCGGTTGGCGGCGGCGAGTTCGTCGAGCGTCGCCTGCGCGGCGTCGCGCGCGCCCGATTGTTCACGCTCCGACCAGCCCTCGGCCTGCGCATGCTGCGCGCGCGCGGCTTTGCGCCCGCCGATCCGTGGGTGCGAGGCGAACGCTTCCAGCCAATCGCGCTCGCTCAAACTCCACCAAACTTCGTCCGCCGCCGCCAACAACTCCGGCATGTCGCCGAACGGCCGCCGCGCGGCTAAAGCCCGCGCCCACTCAGTCGAGCCGCAGCATTTGAGAAGTTCCGCCTCGGCCTCCGCTGCGTTCGCGGAGTTCAGGCGTTTGAGACCTTCGCTTAAGTCCATCATCAATTCAACGTGCGCCCGATCTCTCTATGCGCGCGCCGCCCTACTCCTCCGCGAGACTCCCGTAGAGCCGCAGGCGACTGACGCCGCCGTCCGGGTAGATGTTGAAGCGCACGTGCGTGTGCGCGCCCGCCGTGTGCTTCAACTCGTCCGTGAAGTGGTGGCGTGTGTGCGCCTGCAATTTGGTGCGCGGGAGAATCTCCGTCCACGCGAGACTTGCGAGCGCATCCGCATCGCCGCCTCCGGCGTCGGGCGCGTCGGCGCCTTCGAGCGAGCAGCTTTCGGGATAGTTGCCTTTGAAGTGAGAAGTGTCAACTTCGACCTGATGAATCCGCCCGCGCGCGCCGAGTTTGATGACGACCCAATCGTGGCCGGGGCCGCGTCGCCGCTTCGTCTCCCAGCCGTCGCTCATGTTCGCGGCGCGGCCGGGCATGACCAGGTTATGGCGATGACCGAAGAACATGTCGCTGCACGCGAGCACGAGTCCGCCCGATTCGACGGCCGCCAGATCGACGCGCCCGCCGTGCGCTCTGATGCGCGCCCAATCCGGCACGACCTCGCCGTACACGCGCAGGCGCGCCACGCCGCCGTCCGGGTAAATCTTGAAGCGCAGGTGGGTGGCGCGCTCGCCGTCTTCAATCGAAAATGGGTTTTGCGAATCGCCGCGCAAGTCGGAGACGGGCAACACCTCGCGCCACCTGACCGCTTCGTCCAGGAGTTGCGCCACGTCGGGCTGGCCGTCAACGGCGCAGGCTTCGAGCGAACACTGCTCCGGGTAGTTGCCTTTGAAGTACGCGGTGTCAACGACGACGCCGCGCAAACGGCCGGGCAGACCGAGACGAATGATGCACCAGTCGAAGCCGGGCGTGCGGCGGCGGCGCGACTCCCAGCCGTCCATCCACTTGCCGCGATCCGTGTACTCGCCTTCGAGGAAGACGGGCGCGCTCATCTTCAGCAGATTTTCCTTCGGCGCGAAGAAGTCGTCGTTGGCATAGAGCACCGCGCCGCCCACTCGTTCCGCGGCCAGATCAACGAGTTCGGTGAAATCCGTCATCGTGCATCACCTCCGGGCGAGCAACGCGCCATGCGCCGCTTCGCTCTTGAATTCGCCGCGCTCGTAAATCCGCGCGCCGCGCAAATACGTCGCTTCGACCACGCCGCTCAAAGTGCGCCCCGCATAGGGCGTCAGCTTGTGCCGGTGTTGCAGTATCGAAGGCTCGACGCGAAACTGCTCATCCGGTCGGAACACGACGAGATCGGCATCGCACCCCGTCTGAATCATGCCCTTGCGCCCGTCCAATCCGACGAGACGCGCGGGCGCGGCGGCCACCCATTCCGACACGCGCTCGATTGAATGCCCGCGCGCACGCGCCTCCGTCCACACGACTGGCAAACGCAGTTGGAGCGAGGCGATGCCGCCCCACGCTTTGAGAAAGTCGCCCTCCTCGCGCCGCTTCATCTCCGGCGGGCATGGCGAGTGGTCGGAGACGATCATGTCGAGCGCGCCCGTGTCGAGCGCCGTCCAGAGTCGCTCGCGGTTCTCGCGCTCGCGCACGGGCGGGCAACACTTGAACTCGGTCGCGCCGTCGGCCACGTCCTCAGCCGCAAACGTCAGGTAGTGCGGGCACGTCTCCGCCGTAAACGGCAGTCCCTCGGCCTTCGCCGCGCCGAGCAGCGCGAGCGAAGACCAAGAAGAGTGATGCACGATGTGTACGCGCGCGCCCGTCTCGCGGCACAGCCGAACCATCAACGCGACGGCTTCGTCCTCCGCCGCCTTCGGCCGCGTGTGAAGAAACGTCTCGTAGCGACGCGCTTCCGCCGCGGCTCGTTCCACCTCCGCGAGCGCGGCCTCAATCGGCGCGGGCGTTTCGGCATGAACGATCAGGAGCGCGCCCATGCGTGCCAACTCCGGCATCACCGCGCGCAGGTCTTCTTCGGTGACGTGCGCGAACTCGTCCACGCCCGACGGCACGAGGAAACACTTGAAGCCGAACACGCCGCCCTCGTACATGCGCGGCAACTCCGCAGCGTTGCCCGGCACGACGCCGCCCCAGAAGCCCACGTCAACGTAACACTTCCCTTCGGCCGCCGCGCGCTTCGTCTCCAACGCCGCGCGCGTCGTCGTCGCAGGGATGCTGTTGAGCGGCATCTCGACGAGCGTCGTCACACCGCCGGCCGCGGCGGCGCGCGTCGCCGTCCGAAAGCCTTCCCACTCGGTTCGCCCCGGTTCGTTGATGTGGACGTGCGTGTCAACCAGCCCCGGCAGCAGAACCGCCCCGTCGTCAACTTCGACGAGCGGGCGGCCGTGCGTCGCGCCCTCGAACGCCCCGACCGCGAAGATGCGCCCCTCGCGTACATGAACCGCAGCGGGCGTGCTCCCGCCGGGCGTCACGACGCGGCGGGCGCGTATGACGAACTCGTATTCGTTATGTTGCGATGTCAGATGCGCCACCGTCCGTCTTGAGAGTTGCTAAAAAATCCGCCAGCAGATTTGCGGCGACGCGCGCGCGGTACTCGGCCGTCGAGCGCATGTCGTCAATCGGCGCGATCTCCTCTACGAGCATCGCGCAGGCGGCTTTGATCGTCGCCACGTCGGGCGTTTGGTCGCGCAAGGCGTCTTCCGTCCGCGCGCAGCGCACGACGGTCGGCGCGACGCTGCCGAGAGAGAGGCGCGCGTCCGCGATGCGCCCGTCGCTCGCGAGGCGCGCGCCCGCAGCGAAGCAGATTTTCGAGATGGCCTGTGCTTTGCGCGTGCCCACTTTGCGATAGTAAGTCTGCAAACCGGCGGTCGTGCGCGGAAGGCGAATGCTGCGCAAGAGTTCGTCTGCGCGCATGTCCATCTGCTTGTAGCCGGTGTGAAAGTTGCGATATTCAATCCAGCGCGCGCCGCTCGCGGAGACGAGTTCGAGTTCGGCGTCGTAGACGAGCAGGGCGGGCGGCGAGTCGGCGGCGGGCGAGGCGTTGACGACGTTGCCGCCGAGCGTGCCGCGATTCTGGATGGCGATGCCGCCCGTCTCGCGCGCCGCCGCGCACAGGAGCGGAAACTCGCGCCGCACGTCCGCGTCGCGTTGAATCTCCGTGTAAGACGTGAGCGCGCCGAGCGTGATGTGCTCCGGCGTGACTTCGATGCCGCGGAGTTCCGAGAGGTGACGGATGCTCAAAAAATTCCGGTGCTTCAACGCGCCGAATTCGAGTAGCACCATCAAGTCCGTGCCGCCCGCGAAGGCGCGCCACACGCCCGGCTCGGCGGCCATCAGGTCGAGCGCGTCGCCCAGAGTTTTCGGCGCGCGCAAGTGGTAGTCGGGCAGGTAGGCTCTCACGCTTTGACTCCCGCCCGCTCGCAGGCGCGCACCACTGCGTCGAAGATTTTCATGTAGCCGGTGCAGCGGCAGAGATTCCCTGCGAGGCCGTGGCGAATGTCTGCGTCGGTCGGGTGGGCGTTCTGTTCGAGCAAGCTCATCGCGGCCAAGATCATGCCCGGCGTGCAGATGCCACACTGCGCGCCGCCGCACTCGATGAAAGCCTGCTGGACGGCGTGTAGTTCCGCGCCGCTCGCCACGCCCTCGATGGTTTTGATCTCCGTGCCTTCCGCTTGCAGGGCGGGCACGAGACAACTGTTGACGAGTTCGCCGTCGATGAGCACGGAGCACGCGCCGCACTCGCCCTCGCCGCAACCCTCTTTCGTGCCCGTCAACCCTAAATCTTCACGCAATGCGTCGAGCAGCCGCGCCATCGGGTGCACGCGCAACTTGTGCGATGTACCGTTGACCGTGCAGGCAATGTCGATTTTGGACGCGCCTTCAGTCATCGTTGGCTCCCGTTTGCGTAAGGAGAAGTTTCACGCAAAGGCACAAAGCCGCAAAGCAAGACGGAAGACGAGCGCATCTCTCTTTCGTTGCCTTCCTTTGCGCCTTTGCGCCTTTGCGTGAAATTCTTTGTTCTTGCTGCGCTCATTTAATTTCGCTCACCCCCCGCATCAAGGCTTCGGGCATCAACGGGACGTGTGTGAACGAGACGCCCGTTGCCTGTTCGATGGCGTTCAGGATGGCGGGCGCACCGCCGTCCATCGGAAGTTCGCCGATGCCCTTCGCGCCCCCGGCCGGGCCGTACTGGTATGGTTGCTCCTCGAAGTGGACGCGGATGGGCGGAAGGTCTGCCGAGGTCGGCATGACGTAGTTGGTCATCTGATTGTTGACCATGCGCCCATCGCGCCAGACCACGTTCTCGTAGAGCGTGAAGCCGATGGCCTGCGCCACGCCGCCCTCGATCTGCCCTGCGGCGAGGATGGGATGCACTACTTTTCCCACCTCCTGCACCGCGACGAAATCGTCTACGCGCGTCTCATACGTCAGCGTGTCAACCGTCACTTCCGCAACGTAGACCGCCCACGCATAAGCCCCATAAGCGTCGCCCTCATACTTCTCGTCATCCCAGCGCACGCCCGGCGGCGGCTTGTACTGGCTGAACGACTTCAACGCCCCGTATCGTTCGATGTAGCGGCGACACGCCTCGCGCCATTCGTCCACGGTGTATTCATCCGTCAATAGCTCCGCGCCCTGCAACGTCTGGCGCAGGCCGACGGCGGCCGACTCGACGAGCTTGCCTACGATCATGCAGGTGCGCGAGGCGACCGTCGGGCCGCTGTCCGGGACGTTGCCCGTGTCGGGCTGCGCCATTTCGATCAGATCGTAATCGAGCCGGAGCGTGGCCGATGCGATCTGCGCGAAGATGGTGTTCGTGCCCTGCCCGATCTCCGTGCTCGCGGCGAGTATGCGGACGCGCCCCTCGGCGTCGGCCTCTGCGCCGACGATTGATTTCAGATAGTCTTCGCCCGAACCCGTGAAGCCCGCGCCGTGCATGAACGAGGCGAAGCCGATGCCGCGCTTCTCGGTCTTGCCGCTTGCGGCGTTCTCGCGCGCGAAGCGTTCGCGCTTGGCCTCGTAGTCCGTCAACTCGAAGGCGCGCTTAAGCAACCCGGCCATGTCAACCGGCTCGCGTATGATCTGGCCGGTCGCAGTTGCCTCGTCCTCGCGTATGAAGTTGCGACGGCGAAACTCCGCGGGGCTTAAGCCCAACGCCGCGGCCACCTTGTCCATCTGCCGCTCCAGAGCGAAGATCGACTGCGGCGCACCGAAGCCGCGAAACGCGCCGTGCGGCGGCACGTTCGTGGCGACGGCGCGGCTGCGTATGCGTATGTTCGGGCAGTTGTACGGCCCGGCCGCGTGGATCGTGCCGCGCGACAACACCACGGCCGAAAGCGTCGCGTAAGCCCCGCCGTCCACGACAAATTCGATCTCCATTGCGAGCAGTCGTCCGTCGCGCGTGACGGCCGTGCGGTGGCGCGTCAGCGAAGGGTGGCGCTTCGTCGTGGCGACCATGTCTTCGGCGCGGTCGTAGATGATCTTCACCGGGCGGCCGCCCGCCTTCCAGGACAGGAGCGCGGCGTGGCCGCCGATCATCGAAGGATATTCTTCCTTGCCGCCGAAGCCGCCGCCCGTCTCACATTGCACGACGCGCACGCGCTCCGGCGGCAGCGCGAACAACTTCAAGAGCGCCTTGTGAACGTAGTAAGGGCACTGCATCGAACCCCAGACCGTGACGCCCTCTTCTGCGTTCGCCACGGCGATGACGCCGTTCGTCTCGATGTACAACTGCTCCTGCGCGCCCGTCGAGTATTCACCTTCGACCACGAGGTCGGCCTCTGCCCACACCTCGTCCACGTTCCCCTTGTCCACGAGGTACGACTTGAAAATGTTGTCCTTGCCCCAGACGATCTCCTTCTGCGCCAGCGAGTCTGCGAGCGTGAAGACGGCCGGGAGCGGTTCGATGTCGATCTTGACTGCGCGGCGCGCGCGTTCCAGGAGGTGCTTGTCCGCGTGCGCGAGCAGAAGGATCGGCTCCTCGGCGTGGTTGACGAACTCCGCGGCGAGGTAAGGTTGATCCAGGAGTATGAGCGCGACGGCGTTCTCGCCCGGAATGTCTCTGGCGGTGACGACGATGAACTCATCCCACGGAATGCCCTCGCCGAAACTGATGGAGCGGATGCGGCCGCGCGCGACGGGCGAGCGCACGGTCGCGCCGTAGAGCATGCCGGGCATTCTCAGGTCGTCCACGTAGCGCGCCGCGCCCGTGACCTTACTGCGCCCCTCTTTGCGCGGGACGGGTTTTCCGACAATCTCTGTTTGCATGTTTCGTGTTTGCGGCATCACAACCGAAAAGTTGCGCTATTCTGCGTGCGCCGCCCCTCTCAAGTCAATTGCCGCTCACGCCCGGAATGATAATTCGAGTTGGCCGCACAGTTCGGTTCACACGGCGGACGCCGTGCGAACGTGCGATCCGGCCGTTAAATTTCTTCGGCAAACGGCGAAGTTTCGTTTACACTAACCGGCCAAATGAGCGACATAACCTCCGACAACAACGAACCCGTCGCGCAGCGCAACACGCAGGCCAACCTCGAACGCCTGCTCAGTGACATCATCGAGCAGCCGGAGCGGCGCGAAGACATCGCGCGCAACATAGAGACCATCTTCACGCAGGAGAAGGCCGTCCTCGTGCTCGACATGAGCGGCTTCTCGCGCACGACGCGCTATCACGGCATCGTCTCCTTTCTGCTCATGATCCACCAGATGAAATTGCTCGCGCGCCCCACCATCGAGAACAATCGCGGGCTGCTGATGAAGGCCGAAGCCGACAACCTCTTCTGCCTCTTCGACACAGTGGCCGACGCCATCGGCGCGGCGCGCGATATCGTCGTGCGTCTCAACACCGTCAACGTCCTCCTGCCGGAAGACAGACGCCTCTACGCCTCGGTCGGCATCGGCTACGGGCGCATCCTGAACGTGGGCGACAAGGATTTGTACGGCGACGAAGTGAACCTCGCCAGCAAATTGGGCGAGGACGTGGCCGAGCGTGGCGTCGTGTTGTTGACCGCAAGCGCACAGGCTCAGTTGCCGGACGACTCCATCAAGACGCGCGAGGAATCCATCAGCATCTCCGGCCTATCGCTGACGTATTACGCGGTCGAGGGGCTGAGCTAGACCGTCATCGTTACCGTTTGCGAGAGGATGCCCTGACGCCTGCCTTGACGGGCAGCGGTTGAGTGTAATTGAACATTAAGCTTCGACGCGGAGCGACGACGACGACGCAAAACTGCGACGACGCGGCCGCTTGCGCCGCGCGTCAAAAAAGAAGACAGCCGGACGGTGAAATGCCGTCCGGCTGTCTTTAGTTTTGCGCGCGTGAATCTGCGCGGTTACGAAGCGGGCGCGTTCATGTTGAGAGTGCGGACGAGGAAGCCCCAGATGTCCGCATACTCTTCGATGATCTTCGAGGTGGGTTTGCCCGCGCCGTGGCCGGCTTTGGTCTCGATGCGGATGAGGACGGGCGCGCTGCCCCCCTGCGCCGCCTGCATGGCCGCCGCGAACTTGAAGCTGTGACCCGGCCAGACGCGGTCGTCGTGGTCGGCGGTCGTGATCAGGGTCGGCGGGTAGGCTGTCCCGGCTTTCAGGTTGTGCAGCGGCGAATAGGCGTAGAGGGCTTTGAACTCCTCCGGGTTTTGGGGCGAGCCGTAGTCGGAAGCCCACGCCGCGCCGATGGTGAACTTGTTGAAGCGCAGCATGTCCATCACGCCGACGGCGGGGAGCGCCGCGCCGAAGAGATCGGGTCGTTGCGTCAGCACAGCGCCGACGAGCAGGCCGCCGTTCGAGCCGCCTTGAATGGCGAGTTTCGGCGTGGACGTGTACTTGTTGGCGATGAGCCACTCGGCGGCGGCGATGAAATCGTCGAAGACGTTCTGCTTCTTCAACTTCATCCCGGCCTCGTGCCAATCCTTGCCATACTCGCCGCCGCCGCGCAGATTCGCCACGGCCAAGACACCGCCCATCTCCATCCAGACGAGCCGGCTGATGGAGAAGCCGGGCGTCTCGGAGACGTTGAAGCCGCCGTAGCCGTAGAGCAGCGTCGGGTTCGTGCCGTCGAGTTTCAAATTCTTCCGGTGCGTGATGAACATCGGAATGCGCGTGCCGTCTTTGCTCTTGTAGAAGATTTGTTTCGTCTCGTACTGGTTCGGGTCGAAATCAACTTTCGGCTGGCGGAAGAGCGTGCTCTTACCCGTCGTCAGGTCGTAGCGATAGATGGGATACGGCGTGGTGAAACTGGTGTAGGCGTAGAACGTCTCCTTGTCCGTGCGCTTGCCGCTGAAGCCGAAGGCCGAGCCGAGGCCGGGCAGCGCCAACTCGCGCACGAACTTACCGTCGGTCTGGTGAATCTTCACCTGCGAGTGCGCGTCTTTGAGATAGGAGACGATGAACATGTTGTTGACGACGTTTGCGCCCTCAATCGTCTCGGCCGTTTCGGGGATGACGACTTTCCAGTTCGCGCGTTCGGGCTTGCGCGTGTCAACGGCGATCACTTTGTAGCGCGGCGCGTCCTTGTCGGTCATGAACCAGAAGACCGCGCCGTCGTTGTCTATGAAGTTGTAGGCGGCGTCGAAGTCGTCGAGCAGTTTGACGACGGGCGAGTTGGCCGTCTGGAGGTCTTTGTAGTAGATGCGGTTCTTGGCGTCCGTGCCGACCCAGACGTGGATGATGAGGTAGCGGCCGTCTTCGGTCACGTCGCCGCTGAAGCCCCAGTCCTTTTGATCCTTGCGCTCGTAGATGAGCGCGTCGTCTGTCTGCGGCGTGCCGAGGCGGTGATAGTAGAGTTTCTGAAATTCGTTGACGCCCGCCAACTGGCTCGCGCCCGCCTTCGGCTCGTCGTAGCGACTGTAGAAGAAACCTTTGCCGTCGGTCGTCCAGGACGCGCCGGAGAACTTCACCCACTTGATGTGATCTGTGAGGTCTTGGCCGGTCTCGATGTTGCGCACGCGCCACTCAGACCAATCCGAACCGGAAGCCGCCAATCCGTAAGCCATCAACTTACCGTCGCGGCTGATGGCCGTACCGGCGAGGGCGACCGTGCCGTCGGCCGAGAGTTTGTTCGGGTCCAGCAGCACGCGCGGCTCGTCCGAGAGCGAGGCGACGGTGTAGAGCACGCTCTGATTCTGGAGGCCGTCGTTCTTCGTGTAGAAGTAGCGGTTGCCTTCGCGGTAGGGGATGCCGTAGCGCTCGAAGTTCCAGAGTTTGGTCAGACGCTCCTTGATTTTTTGCCGCGCCGGAATCTCTGCGAGATAGGCGTTGGTCAAGCGGTTCTGCGCTTCCACCCACGCCTTCGTGTCGGCCGTATCCAAATCTTCCAGCCAGCGGTAGGGGTCTGCGACTTTCGTCCCGTGGTAGTCGTCAAACTGCTCTACTTTTTTGGTCGCCGGGTAAGCGGGCGCTTTCGAGGCCGCGCTGCCGGGCGCGCCCTCGGCGGCAGGCCTCTGCGCGAGCGCGGGCGTCTGGGCTTGAGTTAACAGCATGATGATTAAAAAGAGACGCAGCGCGAACGCGCGCGAAATAACGAGAGCGGACATCCTTTTACTTCCTTTCCATGTACGAACGTGCAAGGCAACGAACGGGGTTGGGGAGCGTCGGGGAATTTTCTAAGCGAATTCGCGTGTTAAGTCAAACCGGCGAAACGTTGAACGATGAACGACGAAGAGAGAAGCGCGGAACGCTGAACTAAGGTGAACGCCGAACGATGAACTAAAGACCTCTTGCCTTTTCTTCAACGTTCGGCGTTCAGCTTTTCGTCGCTGCCGAGCTATTTGCCGAAACTTCTCCTGAACAGGTACGACGCTTTGATGAAGAAGGTACGGCCGTTGCGCCGGAAGCCGGGTTCGAGTTGCGAGGTGAACGGGTTGTAGCCGTTGCGTTGAAGGTCGTCGTTGTAGCCGACGTAGAAGGACGTGCCGGGGTTCGGCGTCCACCCGAAGAGAAACTGGCCGCGCGCCGTCGTCGAGAGCGTGCCGTAATCTATGCGCGCGCGGGCGAAGAGAAAGCGCGTGAACTGGTAAGTGGAACGCAGGGCGAAGATGTTGTCGTCGAAGGCGACGAGGCCGGTGTCGCGGCGCGTTAGGCGCGCCTTCGTGTAGCCGAACGTCGTGCGCAGCGCGCTCGTCGGCTGGATCGTGACGCCCGTGTCTATGTCGAAGCCGTTGGCCGAGCCGGGGTCGAGCGCGTCGAAGCAGATCGAGGGCAGCGGGATGTCTTTCCCGTTCGCGTCCTTCTGCGAGATGCACAACCCTTGCGCGCGCGCCTGCCGCACGGCGATGGCGTAGGGGCTGACGCGCGGGAAATCCGGCCCCGCGCCGAAGTCGAAATCGAAGATGCCGCGCCGCGTGCCGGTGAACAGGTAGGCGTAGAACTGCTTGTTGAACTGCCGCTCGGCGTAGATGAAGATCGTCTTCTGGCGCGTCTGGCGTTCGGAATCGTCGCCGGCGAACGCGCCCCGGCGCAGGGGCACGATCTGCTCGCCGTCCGCAGCGAACACGGCGGGCGCGCGACGCGAACCGAACTCCTCCTCGAAGACGCGCTCGTAGCCGAAGTTCGTGCCGATTTGCAGGAAGGTCTGGTGCGCGAAACTGAAGTTGTAATTCGTGCCGTCGATCCAACTCTGGTTGCGCCCCTGCCAGTCGTAATTGACGCTCGTGAAGTTCTGGAAGCGGAACGAGGTGAGAATCGCTTTCGGGTTCGGCTCGGTGCTCAGGCGGAAGCCGAAGTTGAGATTGTTGGTGTTGGTCTGGCGCGTGAAGCCCACGTCGGCGCGATAGTCGCGCGTGCGGCCGCTGGCGTTGAAGGCATAGCCGAAGTAGCGGCCGGTGTAGTCGAGCAGGTACGAGTAGGCGAAGCCGTTACGGTTGCGATAACTGGTCACGTCGCTGGCGAGATCGCGGAAGTAGTTCTTCGAGTTCGTGCCGATGATCTCGAAAGTCGTGAAGGTCTTCGGGTCGAGTTTGAAGCGGCCGTCTATGCCGAGAAGCTGGTTGTGCCGCTCGGTGAAGTTGTAGCTCGTGGCGATCAGGCCGACGCTCGACTCTTTCCCCACGTCGCGCTTCAGGCGCAGGACGGCGATGGCGGCGTTCTTGTCCACGAAGCGCGCGAAGTTCGACTCGGTGAACTGCGCGCGGTTGAGGCGGGCGGCGTAATCATCGTCGTCTTCGTTCACTCCTTGCGGGCGGCGCAGGTTCAGCACCTTGAGCGCGTTGTTCTCGCGTTCCTCATCGGTGAAATTGCCGGGGCCGTTATCGGAGGCGAGGATGAGGCCGAAGGTGTTGCGGCCGCGTTTGCCCGTGAGCTTGACGGCGTAGTCGGGGTCGAAGATCGCGCGCGTGTGTACGACCTGGCTCGACGTGTCGAAAATCTCTTTGCCTTCGAGGAAGAAGGGGCGCTTCTCCTGAAAGAAGATGGGGAAGCGCTGGTTGGCCGTGACCACGGTCTGATCCGCTTCGACCTGCGCGAAGTCCGGGTTGTAGGCGAAGTCGAGCGTGACGGTCGGCGTCAGGCCGAACTTGCTGGTGACGCCGAAGTCGAACTCGACGGGCTTGTTCAGCATGCGGCCGGGGCCGAGCGGCGGCAGCGGCTCGGCGGTGTTCGGGAAGGGCGAAGGCAAAAACGTGCGGACGCGCTTGCCCGTCTCGGAGACGGTGAAACTCGGAATGATTTCGAGCGTACGCTCGGTGGAGATGCCTTCGAGGCCGGTCAGTTTGCCGGCCTGATTGAGGTTGCCGCTGATGTCGCGCGAGACCGGCATCCACGAGTCGGTTTCGTTGTTGAGACGTTTGATGCGGCGGAAGAAATGGACGCCCCAGAACTTGCCCTTGCCCGCCTCGTAGCGCAGAGACTTGAACGGGATCGCCACTTCGACCACATAGCCGTCGCTCGTCAGCGCGCCCTTCGATTCATGTACGAGGTCGAAGCTGAAGTCCTCGCCGTTGTTCTCGGTGAAGATGGCGTCGGCCTGTATGCCGAGCGGGTTGAAGAGCATCTCGAAGGCTCTGCGCTGGTCGTTGAACGTGTCGAGATACATGCCGACGAAATCATCGTCGAAGATGCTGTCGCGTTTGGCGACGTTGGCGCGCACCTTCGACGGCTCATCGAAGGCGCGAAAGGCGACGTAGAGAAACTTCGAGTCGTAGCCGATGAGAACTTCGGTCGGCTGCGAGGGCGCGATGTTGTCGCCCGGTTCGGTCTGGTAAAAGTCTTTCAAGACGCGCGCCTGTTTCCACACGGCGTCGTCTAGTTTGCCGTCAATGACGGGCGCGGCGTCGAAGCGCGGGACGACGACGGGCGCGGCCTTCTCCGGCGGCAGCGTGATGGCGGTGCCTTTGCCTGCGGCCACCTTCGCGCGTTCAACCGTCGCGCCCGTGGTGGAACTGTCGCTCGTCGTCGTCGAAGGGGCAACGACGGGTGCGTCGCTCGGCGTTGTGCCGGCGGGCGACGCGGCGGGCGATGCGGTGGGCGACGGGGCGGCGGGCTGATTCGCTCCGCCGCTCGCATTAGTCTTCTGTTGCGGCTCCTGCGCAAAGCGCACTTCGAGACGATTGAAATTCTGTTTGACCTCGGCCGATGCGCCCGCCTCCAACTTGAAGGAGAGCAACACGTCCGCCCCTCGCCGCTCGAAGCGCGCGTCTTCAAATCCGCGCCCGCGCAAACTTTCGGCGACGGCCGCGGCCGCATCTCCCGTCTCCGCCTGCGGGATGCGCACGAAGAAGCGACCGCCGCTCTCGTAGGTCGTGTAGTTCGTCAACTCTGCGTCGGACGTGAGCGTGACGCGCGCGCCTTCCGTTGTCTCGCGGCTGCGCACAGAGGCGATGCGGCGCGTGCGCGCTTCGGCGGCGACGGGTGCGCCCGCAGCCGTCGCGGCGGGTGCGGATTTAGTCTTCGACCTGTCGGTCAGCGACGCGACCTGCTGCGCACTTGATACGGGCGGGAGCAGGGCGACGAACATCAGGCAGGCGAGACCCGCGGCGAGCGTGCGACGCACGACGACGAGGAGCGATGCGCCGAAACGCGGAGAGCGGTGGGTGGCTCTTTCATTCATGTTTGTTTGACCTCGAACTGTAGAACGGCGCGCGAAACGAGAGCGTAGATGACAAAGATAGCCTGTGGGTTCATTAAATTTCGTCTTAAACTTGTGCGATTCGGAAAACGGGACGCCGGGACGCCGCATCGGGTGAACGTGGACACCTGCTGTTCGGCTATTAGACGCTCCATATCCATAAAATGTTTCGTCTACTTTCAAAGAACGCCGCACGGAATTTCCAATAATTCGGAACCCGAATGTACAGTAATTTGGAAATGAGAACGCGCATCGAAACCCGTGAGCCTTGAAACACTTATCAGGGCAGCGGTCTCTCCGCTGCCCTGACGATTTTGCCGCGATTTTCTACTCGCGCTCCGCGCCCGCGCGCCGCAAAAAGATTTGACCGTCGCCCGTGCGTAGGTTGATCTGGCTGCCCGCGCCCGAACCGACGCGCCAGCGCCTGATGCGTCGTTCTTCCGGGTCGCCTTCGCCGTCTTCGGCCACGGCCGACATCTCGTTGATGACGCGCCCGGAATCGGTCTCGATGCGCGCATTCGAGTCTGCGGGCAAGGCGAGCGAGATCGCGCCGTCGCCCGTGCGCGCCGTGAGTTTGGTGAAGCGTCCGTCGAGCGAGATACGCCCGTCGCCCGTCTGCACGGTCGCGTCGCCGTCAAAGCCCGCGACGCGCACGCGCCCGTCGCCCGTCTGCACGCGCAGACGCCCTTTGCTCCCCGTCACGTCAACCGAGCCGTCGCCGGTGTGCAAATCAATCTCGCCTTCGATGCCGCCCAGACGCAGACGCCCGTCGCCCGATTTGACGTTGACGTTCGCGCGGCGCGGAATCCACACGTCGAGCGCGACGGCCGCGCCCGTGCCGTATTCCTCGCGCCGCTGCGTCTGGTCAAACTCGGCGATGATGTTGATGGTATCGCCCGACTGCTCTGCGCGCAGGCGTATGCCGCGCATGGCCTGTTCGTCGCTCGCGCGTTTGACGGCGGAGAAGCGCACCGTCGATTCATTGGAAGGCTGGATGTTGATCGAGCCGTCGAAAGTGTCGATCCGGACGCGCGGCGTGCCCGACACGTTGAAGGATTTGGCATCGCGTTCGACG
>DASVPS010000142.1:0-14474 GCA_036389555.1 Pyrinomonadaceae bacterium | reverse complement strand
CTTCGATCCTTGCGGGCGCGCCCGCCAAATCGAGCGCGCGCGGCGCGGCCTACGTCTTCGCGCGCGACGCGATTGACCCGACCCGCATCAACGGCGCGGAGACACCGCAGTCGAGTTTCTTCGGCCGCAGCGTTGACATGGTCGGCGACACGGCCATCGTCGGCGCGGTCGGCCAGCCGGGCGCGGGCGCGGCGAGCGGTCGCGGCTGGGTTTACGTCTTCGCGCGCAACGGTTCGACATGGACGCAGCAGCAGAAACTTTCAGCTTCGGACGGCGCATCCGGCGACGCCTTCGGCTACTCGGTCGGCATCAGCGGCGACACGGCCATCATCGGCGCGCGCGCCGACGTGGTCGGCTCGGCGGGCGAGGTCGGCTCGGCCTATGTCTTCACGCGCGCGGGCACCACGTGGACTGAACAGCAGAAACTCACCGCCGCCGAAACCACGCCGCGCAACGACTTCTTCGGCAACAGCGTCGCCATCTCCGGCGAGACGCTCGTCGTCGGCTCGCCCGCGCACGAGTTCCTTCCCGGCGTCGCCAATCACGGCGCGGTCTATGTCTATAGCAGAACCGGCACGACGTGGACGCGCCAACAGAAACTCGTCCACAGCGATGTGGGCGCGGACGCGCTCGGTCAATCAGTCGCTTTCGACGGCGCTTCGATCCTTGCGGGCGCGCCCGCCAAATCGAGCGCGCGCGGCGCGGCCTACGTCTTCGCGCGCGAAGCGTTTGACCCGAACCGCATCAACGGCGCGGAGACACCGCAGTCGAGTTTCTTCGGCCGCAGCGTTGACATGGACGGCGACACGGCCATCGTCGGCGCGGACTTCGACACCCTCGACGGCTCGTTCAACGGCACGCGCACGGGCGCGGCCTACATCTTCATACGCACGGGCGCGACGTGGACGCAGCAGGCGCGGCTCGTAGCCCCCGACGGCGCAACGAACGATCACTTCGGCTGGGACGTGGCGATCTCCGGCGACACCGTGATCATCGGCGCATACGATCACAAGATCGGCGCGAACACTTCTCAGGGCGCGGCCTACGTCTACACTCGCTCCGGCACGTCCTGGACGCTACAGCAGAAACTTACGGCGAACGACGGCGGGGCGAACGATTCATTCGGCTACTCGGTCGCGCTCGACGGCGACACGGCCGCCATCGGCGCGCTCAACGACGACATCTTCGCGACGAACGACAATCGCGGCTCGGCTTACGTCTTCACGCGCACGGGCGCGACGTGGGCGCAGCAGGCGAAGTTCACCGCGCAGGCCGACAAAGCCGGGAACGGCTTCGGCACGGACGTGGCCGTCTCCGCTAACACCGTCGTCGTCGGCCACCCGTTGGAGACCATCGGCACGACCCCGAATCAGGGCGCGGCCTATGTCTTCACGCGCGCGGGCGACGTGTGGACTGAGCAACAGCGGCTCTTTACGGCGACCGGCGAGAACGGCGACGTGTTCGGCATCAGCGTCGCGCTCGACGGCGAGACGGTCGTCGTCGGCTCGGCGCAGGGTTCCAGCGCAACCGCCTCCAAAGGCACGGCCTACGTTTACGTCCGCGCGAACTCCGCTTGGACGCTGCAACAACAATTGCTGTCGAGCGACCTTGAGTTCAACGATTACCTCGGCAGGGCTTTGGACGTAGACGGCGACACCGTCATCCTCGGCGCGTTCTTCAAAACGGTCGGGACAAACAGCAGTCAGGGTGCGGCCTATATTTTCAAGCGCGCTGGTTCCAACTGGACAGAGCAGCAAAAACTGTTGGCTGCCGACGGGTCGGAGTTCGACTTTTTCGGCGACAGCGTAGCCGTCTCCGGCGACCGCGCGATAGTGGGCGCACGCGGCGACGACGTGGCGGGCAAATCGGATCAAGGCTCCGCCTATATCTTCAATCTCGGTGCGGCCAATCCCACGCCGACGATAACTCCGACGCCCACGCCGACGACGGCGACCGTGCAGTTCAGCGCGGCGAGCTACCAGTCGAACGAGAGCACGGAGAGCGCGACCATCACCATCACGAGGGGCGGCGACACGTCTGGCGCGGCCTCCGTCGAGTTGCGCACGACGGACGACCCGGCGGCCGTCAGGTGCGACGACATCGTCAACAACGCGGGCGCGGCCTACGCGCGCTGCGATTACGCGACGACTGTCGAAACCGTCTCCTGGCCGGCGGGCGACGCGCAGCCGAGACAGGTCACCATCCCGCTCATCAACGACGCCCACGGCGAAAGCGCGGAGAACGTTCAACTGCGCCTCGTCGCCGCCGCGGGTGCGAGCGTCGGCGTGCCCGCGACCGCCACGCTCGTCATTCTCGATAACGACACGGGGCAGTCCACGAACCCCATCCTCACCACCTCCTTCTTCGTGCGCCAGAATTATCTGGACTTCCTCTCGCGCGAGCCGGAAGCAGGCGAGCCGTGGTCTGCGGTGCTCAACAACTGCTCGGACGTTAACAACAACCCGGCCTGCGACCGCCTCACGGTCTCCTCTTCGTTCTTCCGCTCGACGGAGTTTCAACTCAAAGGACTCTACATCTATCTCTTCTACAAGTCGGCGTTCAACCGCCGACCCGTCTACGACGAGATCATCCCCGACATGCGCAGCGTCACAGGGCAGACGCCCGAAGAGGTCTATCAGAAGAAGGCCGCCTTCGCCGCATCGTTCGTCGCGCGGCCGGAGTTCACGAATCTGTACGGCGCGCTCGGTCAACAGGCTTCCGTTGACGCGCTGCTCGGTCGCTACTCTTTGCAGCAGATCACGACCGAAGACCCCGCGACGCCCGACGGCACGGCGCAAGTGACGCTCACACGCCAGCAACTCACTGCCGGCCTCGTCTCCGGCTCGCTCACGCGGGCGCAGGTGTTGCGCGCGCTCGTGCAAAGCAACGAGGTCGAGGCCGCCGAATTCAACGGCGCGTTCGTCGCGATGCAGTATTACGGCTACCTGCGCCGCACGCCGGAAGAGGCTGGCTATAACAACTGGCTCAACTACCTGAATGCCAACCCCACAGACTTCCGCAAGATGGTTGATGGCTTTATGAACTCCGTCGAGTACCGTCTGAGGTTCGGGCAGCCGTAAGCGGTGCGGATGCCGGGGCAGCCGGTTCGATGGCCTCGGCGGCGGTCGCTATCCTTAGAAGAGGGCGGGAGCAGGAGTCACCGGCCGGTGACTCCTGCTCCCGCCCTCTTCGCGATTCATGTGCCGCCGGATGCGCGAGTGGCGAGGGACGGTTTCGGCCGCAGCCCGCCGCGGAGGCGTGGTTTCGTTCGCGTGCGTGCGGCCGTCGGAAGGGTTTCGTCTGCGCCGTAAATCGAAGCCCGGCCGGGCGCGTGCGCCGAGGGGGCGGTCAAAGTTCTATAAATTCTCCGCGCGCTCTGTTAGTATGGCGGCGCATTTCTGAGGGGCGCGCGAGCGTAGCGTAAAAGCTTTCACCGGCTCGCCGCGAATCATCATTTCAGATCGGGAGACAAAAAAGGGCATGGGCTATGAGATACAGACCGAGCACCTGTCGTTAGACTTCCTGCGCGTGTGCGAGGCGGCGGCGATTGAGGCCGCTAAGACGATGGGACAGGGCGACCGCAAGTATTCCGATCACGTCGCGGTCGAGGCGATGCGCACGGTGATGGACACCGTGCCGATGCTCGGCCGGATCGTGATCGGCGAGGGCGAGCGCGACGAAGCCCCGATGCTCTATATCGGCGAAGAGGTGGGCGAGGGCGTGCGCGCCGCACGCGAGAAGGGCGAACCGTGCGACGAGATTTACCCGGAAGTTGACATCGCCGTCGATCCGCTCGAAGGAACGAACCTCTGCGCGCTCGGCGCAAACAACGCCATCGCCGTGCTCGCCGCCTCCGAACGCGGCGGACTCCTGAACGCCCCCGACATCTACATGGACAAGATCGTCGTCGGCCCTTCGTCGCGCGGCCTCGTTGACATCAACGCGCCGGTCAAAGACAACCTCGCCGCGATTGCCAAAGGTTTAGGGCGCGACGTGGACGACCTGACCGTCATCGTGCTCGACCGCACGCGCCACCGCCAGTTGATTCAGGAAGTGCGCGACGCGGGCGCACGCATCCGTCTCATCTCCGACGGAGACCTCTCGGCCGGCATCTCGGCCGCCGTCGCGGGCACGAACATACACGCGCTGATGGGCATCGGCGGCGCGCCCGAAGGCGTGATTACGGCCGCCGCGATGAAGTGTCTGAACGGCGAGATACAGGCGCGTCTGGTGTTTGACCCCGACCGTCTGGACGTGGACAAGAACAAAGTGCCGCCGCAGGAAGAGGTCGTCATTCGCCTGAAAGAGATGGGCATCGACGATCCGAACAAAGTTTACAGCACGGATGATCTCGCGCCCGGCAAAAAGATCATCTTCGCCGCTACGGGCGTGACAGACGGCGCGCTCCTGCGCGGCGTGCGCTTCTTCGGCGCGGGCAAACGCACGCACTCGCTCGTCATGACCACCGAGTCGCGCCACATACGCTTCGTAGACACCGTCCACGTAGAGGGCGGGCCGGACACAGTGATCAGATTCTAATGCGGAATGCGGAATGCGGAATGCGGATTGAAAAGACAATTTAATCATTGATTCATTGATTCAATGAAGAAATGGATCAATGATTAAATTCTTACTAATCCGCAATCCGCATTCCGCAATCAAAGAACTTATGCCTGCTTCACCTGCCAGTTATGTTTCGCCGTTAGCGCCGCGGGAGTTCTCCGCGCGTGGAGGGTGGACGGCGTGGGCGTGCGTGGCCGGGGTCGCGCTGTTGTGGCTGGGATTGATCGTGGGCGCGCCGGTGGCGGCATCGGGCGGGCACGAGACGACGGCGTTCGTGATCTATCAGGGTTTGAAAACCGTGTGTCACCAGATACCGGAACGCGCCTTCTGGGTGGTGGGGCATCCGCTGGCGGTCTGCGCGCGTTGCTTCGGCATCTATGCGGGCTTTGCCGCGGCGGTTCTCCTCGTCTATCCGCTCTCGCGCCGCCTGCAACGCACCGCCGCGCCGCGCCGCGAGTGGCTCATCGTCGCGCTCTTGCCGGCGGCTTTCGATTTCACGCTCGGCATCACAGGGCTGTGGGCGAACACACACACGTCGCGTTTTCTGACGGGGGCGTGGCTCGGCATATGGGCGGCCTTTTACGTCGTGCCCGGCGCGGTCGAGATCGCGCGAGCGCGCCGTTCGCGGCTCTCTCTCTCGCCGGCTCTGAACAAAAGCGAGTTGACCACGTAAAGCCGCATGACGTTTGTTAACTCGCAGAACGTTTTTTTACCCGCAGGTCTTTTTTTAACCAGTCTGGTCTTTCCTAACGGTCAAGGGATTTTTATAACTTCGTCGCGCAAGGCATTTTCCCGTCAGTCGTCCGTAAGGTCGGAGACTGGCGTGCTCGCTCCCAAGTTTTACCCCAATCTCTCCGCGAAGGTGTTGCAAAGACATGAATGACAAAACAAAAGCGGCGGTAATGGCCGGACTCGGCGTTGGCGCTGTGATGATCCTGATAGCCTTGATCGGCTCGGTCGTGCCTTTCGCAGGCTGCTGTAACTGCCTGCTGCCCATCGCCGCCGGCATTCTGGCCGTCTATCTCTATACCAAAAATTCGCCCGTCGCCGTCGATCCCAAAGACGGCGCGATCCTCGGCGCGATTGCCGGCGTGGCCGGCGGGTTGTTGAATCTCATCATCGGCACGCCGCTCTCGTATTTCGTGAACTCGGCCGTGATGACCGCGCAGTTCGCGCAACTGCGCGATCAGGGCGTGAACCTGCCGGAATCTCTGACGGGCTTCGCGCTCTTCTTCGTGATGGGCATCGTCGGCGCGATCTTCTTCACCATTCTGTCAACCATCGGCGGCCTCATCGGCTCGGCCATCTTCGGGAAGAAAGGCCCCGGCGGCGTCAATACGCCTCCTCCGCCTCCTTCGACCAACTACGGCGGCGGCGCGCCTCCCCCGGTGGACACTCCGAGCGGCGGCTACGGCGCAGGCGGTGGCAGCACTTACGGGTCGGGCAGTTAAACTCCGGCGCGCCTTGGCGCGCGGCGTGAAAACTTCGCGCCCGCGTCCCCGCGAGATCGGACGGCGAGCGGGCGGTCGTTTCCAGACGACCGTCCCGCTCCTCGTCCGTCATCGCGCCCGGCAATAGTCCTTTCGTAGAATTCAAAATATATGAGTGACAAGATGCGCGCCGTCCTGGCGGGCGGCGTGACGCTCGGGCTGCTTTCCGCGATCCCGCCGATCAGCTTCGCGAACATGTGTTGTTGTGTGTGGGTGATCGGCGGCGGCGCGCTGGCCTCTTATCTCTACGTGCGCCGTTCGCCGTCGGCGGTGATGCTCGGACAGGGCGCGGAACTCGGCGCGCTCAGCGGCGTGGTCGGCACAATTGTGTCGCACTCCATAGGCATCCCGCTCGGACTCATACTTGGCGAGTCGTTCAATGAATTTCTGGTGAAGGCGTTTGAAAGCTTCAACCCGCAAGTGGCTGAAGAGATGCGCAAACAGGTGGAGATCGCGCAGGCGCAGACGTTTGTGCAAAAACTCCCCGTCATCCTCGCCACCGCCGCCTTCAACACCGTCATCTACATAGCCTTCGCCACGCTCGGCGGGCTGCTCGGCGTCAAACTCTTCGAGAAACGTTTGATGACCCTCGATAACGCGCCGCCGCCGCCACCGAGTTTCGGCGGCGGAGACGGGACGCCGCCGGGCGGGGAAGGTTACGGCCGCTGAGGCTTGCGGCCACTTAGGCGGCAACTCTAGAGCGCGCCGGAAGTTTGTGAGCGCGCGGCGGTTCGGTTACAATGTGCGCGATTAATGGGGCAGCGCCCGGCAAGGGCGCTGCTCGTTTTATGTGTGGGGTGTGCCGGCGCGCGCGCATCGTCTTTGTGAATGCGCCGCAAGATGCACACCGCCGCACGCTGGCCTTTGTTGTAGTTTTCCCCTGAGCGAGAAATACCGAGATGTCCTTTATGTTAGCCGAGCAAGTGTCGAAGACGGCGGAAGAGTTGTGGCGCGAGTACGGCGCGCTCCAGAGTGATTTCGTTGACGCATGGCACTGGCGCACGCAGTCGAACATCAGCGTCCTCTACGAACTCGACGCCTTCGACTGGACGGTGCTCATACTCTATTTCACCATCCTCTTCGTGCTCGCCGTCTACGGCGCATACCGCATCAAGCAGGTCGCGGACTTCTGGCGTTACCGGCACATCCATCCCGCTCCGAAGGCGCGCTTCAGTGAGGCGGACTTGCCCGTCATCACCGTGCAGCTCCCGCTCTTCAACGAGATGTACGTCGTCGAGCGACTTCTGCGCGCCGTCACGCAGTTCGACTATCCGCGCGAGAAAATGGAAATTCAGGTGCTCGACGATTCGACCGACGAGACGGTCGCGCTCGCGCGCCGCACGGTCGAGAAATATCGCGCCGAAGGCTTCGACATCCATTACATCCACCGCAGCGACCGCACCGGCTACAAAGCGGGCGCGCTCGCCAACGGCACGCAGAGCGCGAAAGGCGAACTGCTCGCCATCTTCGACGCAGACTTCGTGCCTAAGCCCGACTGCCTGCGCAAACTCGTAGACTACTTCACAGACCCGCTCGTCGGCTGCGCGCAGATGCGCTGGTCGCACATCAACGGCGCATACAACCTCTTGACGCGCCTGCAAACCATCATGCTCGACGGCCACTTCGTCATCGAGCAGACCGTCAGGAATCGCACGGGCGGCTTCTTCAACTTCAACGGCACCGCAGGCATCTGGCGTCGCCGCGCGATTGAACTCTCCGGCGGGTGGCAGCACGACACTTTGACGGAAGACACGGATTTGAGTTTCCGCGCGCAATTGATGGGCTGGCGGTTCATTTATCTCTTGGACGAAGACGCGCCTTCGGAAATCCCGGTCGAGATCAACGCCTTCAAGGCGCAGCAGCGCCGCTGGGCGAAGGGCGTGATGCAGGTCGGCATCAAACTCTACCCGCGCATCTGGCGCGCGAATCTCCCCTTGCGCGTGCGCCTAGAGATGTTCTTTCGCCTGACGGGCAACATCAGTTACCCGTTGATGATCGTCGCAAGCTTTTTGCAATTCCCGCTCCTGCTCGTTCGTTACAATCAGGGCTTCTATCACCTGATGGCCTTCGACGTGCCGCTCCTGTTCTTTTCGACCGTCTCGGTCATTCTCTTCTACGGCTCGGCGATCTGGTATCTCGACAAAGAGGCGGGCAGAGGTCGTCGCCTCCTGCATCTGCCGCTCGTGATGGCGGTCGGCATCGGGCTGGCCTTCTCGAACGCGCGCGCCGTCATAGAGGCGTTGATGGGCGTGCAGTCGGAGTTTGTGCGCACGCCGAAGTATCAGGTGGAGAAGACCTCGGACGCGACGTGGAAGGCGAAGAAGTACAAACGCAAGCGCGGCCTGTTGCCGCTCCTCGAACTCGGTTTCGCCGCCTACTTCTTCTGCGCCGTGTGGTACGCCGCACACATGCGCATGTGGGGCACGATCCCGTTTCTCCTTCTTTTCTTCTTCGGCTACGGCTACATCGGTCTGATGAGCATCCTCCAGACCGCGAGCGGCAAACGCATACAGTCGTGGTGGCGTCCCCTCGCGCTCAGCCGGCGGGCGTAACTCCCAACCTTATAAATTAAAATTGAAAGGGCAGAGACGATCTCTCTGCCCTTTCTAAAACTTGATCGCCACGCGAAACGAAAGCGGCGCGGCACTCTGATTGAGTGCCGCGCCGCTTTCGTTCTGAGTAGGAAGATGTCGCCTTAGCGGCGTCCCGCGTTCAAGAGGCGTACGAGCGCGAGGAAGATGTTGAAGGCGTCGAGATAGAGGTCGAGCGCGCCCGCGATGTATTCGTTGGTCGGGTAGCGGCGCATGATGTTCGACGTGTCATAGAGGACGAAGCCCGAAAAGAGCAGGAGCGTCGCCGCCGCCAGCCCGAAGCCGAGCGCGCTTGAGCCGACGATGAACCAGTTGAGCAGCCCGCCGAGGATCATAATGATCAAGCCCGTCCACAGCAGCCCGCGCAGGAAACTGAAATCGCGCTTCGAGATGAAGACGTAGGCCGTCAGGCCGCCGAAGATGCCGACCGTGAGCACGCCCGCCTGCACGAGCGACGCAGGGTTGTCGCGCCCGACGATGTACATCAAAGGCGAGATGACCAGACCCGTGAACGTCGTGAACGCAAAGAGCGCGAGGACGTTGACGACGGGCACGTGGCGCACGGCCGTCGCGCCCATCACCGCGCCGATCATCATCAGGAACATGATGATGGGGTGCTCGAAAGCGAAGATGAGCAGCGGCTCGAAAGAGAGGCCGAGCATCACGCCGCCGATGGCGAACAGCGTCGCCGCGAAAAAGAGCGCATAGACTTTGCGTATGAATCCCATCCGTTCGGCCACAGAGACTTGCGCCGCCGTCGGTGCCTGTAAATTGCTCCAGCCGCCCGCGTTCGTCGGCGGCCACGCCGGCTGCTGTTGGGAGTTGTAACGTTGATTCGGGGACTGAAAGTCGCTCATTGTGATCCTTCCTTCTTGAATAATTCCAGATGAAATTCCCTGCGCGCGCCGCGTGCAAATTAAGATGCCGGCGGCCGCGCGAAAGCTGCATCACGCGCGATTATACAGCACCGGGCGGCTCTATCGTCGAATCGCGTATGTCGCGTTGCGCGCCCGCGCCCTGCTCCAAGTTGCGCGAATCGGCCTGTCGCTCGAACCTCTCATACGCGGCGTGGCCGTCGGCGGGCACCACACAGCCAGGTATTTCGTCAAAGTGTCCACAGGGTCGGCCTCCGTCCATTCAGGGCTTCGGCGCGAGCGCGTTGTACTTGCGCAAAATTTCTAGCGTGCGTTCGAGCGGGAGCGCTTCGATTGTCAGCCCGCCGCGCCCCGTCGTCGTCTGCGCGCGGAAGAGCGAGTTGTAGATCGCCTCTTCCGTCGCTTCGACACAAGCGAGGAAGAGGGGCGACATGGCCTCGTTCGATAGCAACTTCACATCGCGCGGGACGAAAATTTCGCCCGGCCTCTGGTTGCGTGTCAGGCGCACGCGCAGTTCGGTCGCCGTGGAAAACGCGATCACGTAATCGCCGCTGCCGTTCGAGCCGGATGCGCCCGTGCGTCCCAGACCCATCATCGCGCGCGCCGCCAACCGGCGCAGGTTGCGCGCATCAACGGGCGCGTCCGTCGCGATGACGATGATGATCGAACCGTCGGCCGTGGTGTCGTTCAGGCCGCCGCGCACGCCGTCGCGCACGCCGCCGACGCTCCCTGCGCTCCGAGACGCATCCCCGGCAGCCTGTTCCATGTCTTCCTTGAGATAAAACTTGCCGAGTTCGCGGCCGACGGGCGCGCCGTTGATCGTGAGCACGCCCCCGTAGTTCGTCTGGACGAGCGCGCCGACGGTGTAGCCGCCGAGCCTCTGCGGGAGCTTGCGCGAAGACGTGCCGATGCCGCCTTTGAAACCGAAGGCGATGGTGCCCGTGCCTGCGCCGACCGCGCCCTCTTCGACCGCGCCGCCCGCGGCGTTTTTGATCGCGGCATGCACGTCTTCGCGCGTGATGTGACGGCCGCGGATGTCGTTCAGGCCGCCGTCGTTCGTCTCGGCGACGAGCGGGTTGATGCTGCGCACGTCCTCGTTGCCGGGGAGCGCGAGCATGTAGTCCAGCAGCGCGTCCGAGACGCGCGGCACGCTCAGGGTTGAAGTCAACAGGATCGGCGTTTCGATCTCGCCGAGTTCGTTCACCTGAGTCGAGCCTGCGAGTTTGCCGAAGCCGTTGCCGACGAAGACTGCGCCCGCCACCTTCTCGCGAAACAAATTGCCCGCGTGTGGCAGGATGGCCGTCACGCCCGTACGCACATCCGCGCCGCGCACCACGGTCGTGTGGCCGACGCGCACGCCCGCCACGTCCGTGATGGCGTTCAATGCGCCCGTCGGAAGGATGCCGACCCGGACGCCGATGTCTCTGGCGCGCGGTCTGTTGTTCTTCTGCATACTCGTTTGCATGTGTACGGGCGCGACGTTGATAGACGCAAACGCCAGCGCGAAGAGAAGATTTTTTAAATTCATTGTTAAGTTGTGGTCAGTTCTCTCTGTGTCCCCTCCGCGCGCTCTCTCTCTGTGCCTGCGGTGGTGTGTGGTAATCAACAGCATTCACCAAAGAGACACGGAGGATACGAAGAGGGCACGGAGAAAGAGTTATGAAATTTGCGCGTTGATGATTTATCATCCTTCCGCTTTCATTTCAAACAGACCGTACCGCGCTTGAACCTGTCTCTTCTCAACGGAGGAAATTCGATGTACCGAGGACGCCCGCGCTCGTTGCGCCCCGCGTTTGTGTTCGCCTGCGCCGCCGTGCTGCTCGTCTCGCTTTCGGCGCACGCGCAACGAAAAGCCGGCAAGACGCCCGCCCCTTCGACCGCAACTACTGCCGCCGCCGCCGCGCGCAACGACGAAGCCTACACCGCCAAGATCAAAGAGTACACGACGGAGAAGTATTTTTTGACCGAACTCGTCGATCACCTGCCTGCCTCGACGAGCGTGCCGTCGCCGGAGAAGGTGCTCGGTTACGTCGTCGGCACGCCGAATCGTCTGACCTACACGAAAGACATCCATCGCTACATGCGCGAATTGGAGCGCACCAACCCGCGCGTGCGCGTCTTCGTTGCGCCGGAGAAATCGGAAGAGGGCAGGGAACAGTTGCTCGTCGCCGTCAGCGACGAGGCGAACCTCGCCAAACTCGACCGCTACAAAGAGATCACTGCGCGCCTCGCAGACCCGCGCCGCACCTCCGACGCCGAGGCCAAACAACTCATCGGCGAGGGCAAGGCTTTCTACTGGGCTTCGGGTTCGATCCATTCGACCGAAACCGGCTCGCCCGAAATGTTGATGGAGATGGCCTATCGCCTCGCCGTCGAGGAGTCGCCGTTCATACAGGACATCCGCCGCAACCTCATCGTGCTCATCACGCCGACGCTCGAAGTTGACGGGCGCGACCGCATGGTTGACCTCTATAACTATCGCAAGGCCAACCCCGGCAAAAATTCGCCGTCGCTCCTTTACTGGGGCAAGTACGTCGCGCACGACAACAACCGCGACGGCCTCGGCATGGCGCTTGCGCTCACGCGCAACATGATGCGCACCTTCCTCGAATATCACCCGCAGGTCTTGCACGACCTGCACGAGTCCGTGCCGTTCCTCTACACCTCTACGGGGACGGGACCCTACAACGCCTGGCTCGACCCCATCGTGATCGACGAGTGGCACTTGCTGGCCTATCACGAAGTTGAAGAGATGACCAAGCGCGGCGTGCCCGGCGTCTGGACGCACGGCTTCTACGACGGCTGGGCACCCAATTACATGTTCTACGTCGCCAACGGCCACAACTCAATCGGGCGTTTCTACGAGACGTTCGGCAACGGCGGCGCGGACACCATGGATCGCACCGTCACGCAGCAGGCGCAGCGCGACTGGTACCGGCCGAACCCGCCGCTGCCGCGCGTCAAATGGTCGCTCCGCAACAACGTCAACCTGCAACAGTCGGCCATCTTGCTCGCGATGAATTTCACGGCCAACAACCGCGAACGGTTCCTCAACAACTTTTATCTCAAGAGCAAGCGTTCCGTGGCGAAGGCGTCGAACGAAGGGCCTGTGGCTTACGTCGTGCCGGGCGACGCGCCCCGCCCCGTAGAGGCCGCCGACATGGTGAACTTGCTGCGTTTGATGGGCGTGGAAGTTCATCGCGCGACGAGCGAGTTTACGTTGAAGGACGAGAGGCCGCCGTCCCGCGCGGCGGAGCAGCGGGATGCGCCGCGCGAACAGAGGGCGGAGCAGGGCGCGGAACAGCGCGGAGCGGAGGGCGAGCGCGCGCCGGGAAGCGCCGAGCAGACGCCGCGCACAGGGGCGGCGCCGGCGGAACGCAAGGTGGCGGAACGTCGTTTTCCCGCAGGCTCCTACATCATCCGCATGGATCAGCCCTACTCACGCATGGCCGACATGATGCTCGACACGCAGTATTACAACGCGAGCGACCCGCGCCCCTACGACGACACGGGCTGGACGCTCGGCGCGATGCGCAACGTGCCCACCGTGCGCGTCAAAGACCGCGCCGTGCTCAACGCGCCGATGGAACTCCTGACGGCGGACGCGAGCGTGCGCGGGCGTCTCACGGGCGCGCCCGGCGCGCGCGTCTTCGTCATCAATCACAACACGGAGAACACGCTGGCAACGCTTCGTTATCGTTTGAAAGACGTGCGTATGAGCGTTGCGGAAAACGCTTTCAAAGTCGGCACACAGGATTTCAACGCCGGTTCGTTCATCATCAAAACGGAGGGCAACCCGGCCGACCTGCGCGCACGGCTCGAAGCGGCGGTCGTCGAGTTGGGCTTAACGGCCTCCGGCTTGGGTGACAGCCCGGCCGTGCGCACGCACGAGATCGGCACGCCGCGCATAGCCATCCTGCACACGTGGCAGAACACGCAGAACGAGGGTTGGTATCGCATCGAGTTCGACCGCTTGCGGATTCCCTACAGCTACATCTCCGAGCACACCATTCGCGACACGCCGAATTTGCGCGAACGCTTCGACGTGATCATCTTCCCGCCCGTCGGCGGCACGGCGCAAAGTATCGTCAACGGCATCCCGCGCCGCGGCGACCCGATCCCCTGGAAGGCTTCGGCCACCACCCCGAACTTCGGCAACTCGCCCGACCAGACGGACGACATCCGCGGCGGCATGGGACTCGGCGGCGTCGCCAACCTGCAACGCTTCGTCTCGGAGGGCGGCCTCTTCATCACCGTTCAAAACACCGTGCGCGTGCCGGTCGAATACGGCATGACGACCGGCGTCACCATCGAGCCGGCGCGACAGTTACAGGCCGCAGGCTCGATCTTCAACGCCACTTTCGCCGACCGCAAAAGCCCGATCAGTTACGGCTACGGCGAACAGCTTCCCATCTACTTCAATCAGGCTCCGCTCTTTCAAGTGGCGACGGGCGTGCCCGGCGCTGGTGGCGGTGCAGGCGCGGGCGCGGGTGCGGGCGGCGCGCGTCCTTCGGGGCGCGGCGGCGTGAACGACCCGGACGTGATTCAGGCGATGCCACAGGCCGCGCCTGCGCCGTCGCGCCCGCCCGCTCGTCCCGGCGAGGAACAGATCACGGAAGAACAACGCCTCCAACTCGGCCCCTTCTACGTGCCGCTCGCGGAACGCCCGCGCGTCGTGCTGCGTTTCGCGCGCGAGGAGCGCGACCTGCTCGTCAGTGGTATGCTGGCGAACGGTTCGGAACTGGCGAACCGCGCGGCAATCGTAGACGTGCCGCTCGGGCGCGGCCACGTCCTCCTGTTCGCCACCAATCCCATGTGGCGACACCAGACACAAGGCTCCTTCTTCCTCCTCTTCAACGCTGCCCTCAACTTCGACAACCTCGACGCAGGTCAAACTACAACTTCGCCGCCCGCGCGCCCGGCGGCGACAGACAACGAACAATAAACAGGGATGA
>DASVPS010000141.1:0-14787 GCA_036389555.1 Pyrinomonadaceae bacterium | reverse complement strand
CGATGTCGCCGGGGCGCAGGTGTTCGAGCACCACGTCGCGGAAGCGGCGGTTGGCTTCTGTATAAGCCTGCCAGTGTTCCGGCTCGAAGTGGAGGAGCGAAGGGAACTGGTGGAAGAGCGGCCAGAGCGTCTGGTTGGCGTAGCCTTCGTAGAAGCCTGCGGCGACTGCGGCGGGGATGTCCACGGCGTAGTAACGTTCGCGCTCAGCCCAACGGCGGAGCGTCTTCTCGCGCCGCTCGTCTTGAGGGTCGGAGGAATCGCCCGACCAGCCGATCCAGATGCCGCCCGTGCGACGGAGTATCGGCCCCATCGCCGTCGCCAGTCCGCCCGTGCTCCTGTCCGTGCGCCATGCATCACCCACGCGCTTCAAAGTGAACGGCAGGCGGTTGGAGACGACGACGAGACGACCGTCCGTGTTTTCGTTTGCTGACATGTTTGCCCCTTGTTCGTATGAGACTAATTCAAACTAAATCTTCTTTGCGCCTTTGCGCCTTTGCGAGAACTAATTCTCACGCAAAGTCGCAAAGGCGCAAAGAAATCAAGTTGTCTGTTGCGCCGGCGCGGTTTCTTCGAGCATGAACCAGTAGAAGCCGAATGGCGCGAGCGCGAGTTGATACGCGCGCTCCGTTACTTGCGGGAAGGGCGTCCGGCCGAGCATCTCGACGGGCGTGCGCCCCGCGTAAGCGGCGAGATCGAGTTCCGCCGGTTGCGCCGTCTGCGAGAGGTTGAAGACGCACAGCGCCGTCTCGCCTTCGTACTCGCGCGTGAAGGCGAAAATCTTCCGGTTTTCCGGCTTGACGAACTCCATCCGCCCGCGCCCGAACAGACGATGTTCCTTGCGCAGGTGAATTATCAGGCGCATCCAGTTCAATAGCGACGTGTCGTAACGCTGTTGCGCCTCGACGTTCACCGATTGATAACCGTAGACGGGATTGCTGATGACTGGAAAATAGAGACGCTCGAAATCGGCGCGCGAGAAACCCGCGTTGCGATCCGCAGACCACTGCATAGGGGTACGCACGCCGTCGCGGTCGCCGAGATAGATGTTGTCGCCCATGCCGATCTCGTCGCCGTAGTAGAGGAAGGGCGACCCCGGCAAACTCAGGAGCAGCCCGTGGAGCAGTTCGATCCGGCGGCGACTGTTATCGAGGAGCGGCGCGAGGCGGCGGCGGATGCCGACGTTCAATCGCATCCGTCTGTCCTTCGCGTATTCGTTGTAGAGATAATCGCGCTCCTCGTCCGTCACCATCTCCAGAGTGAGTTCGTCGTGATTGCGCAGGAACATGCCCCACTGGCAGTTCTCCGGGATGTCCGGCGTGCGCTCCAGAATCTCCACGATGGGGCGGCGGTCTTCCTGTCTGAGCGCCATGAAGAGGCGCGGCATGATCGGGAAGTGGTAGTTCATGTGAAACTCGTCGCCGTCGCCGAAATACTCCACCACGTCCTCCGGCCACTGGTTCGCCTCGCCGAGCAACAGCACGTTCGGGTAGTTCGCCTCGACGTGCGCGCGCAACTCTTTCAGCACGTCGTGCGTTTCAGACAGGTTCTCGCAGTTCGTCCCCTCGCGTTCGATGAGGTAAGGCACTGCGTCCACGCGGAAGCCGTCGATGCCGAGGTCGAGCCAGAAGGAGACCACGTCGAGCATCGCACGCCGTACTTCCGGGTTGTCGTAGTTGAGATCGGGCTGGTGGCTGAAAAAGCGGTGCCAGTAGAACGCCTGCGCCTCCTCGTCCCAAGTCCAGTTCGAGTGCTCCGTGTCCGTGAAGATGATGCGCGCCTCGGCGTACTTGTGCGGGTCGTCGCTCCAGACGTACCAGTCGCGCTTGGGCGATGTGGGCGAACGGCGCGCCTCCTGAAACCATGCGTGGCTGTCGGAAGTGTGATTGACGACGAGGTCTGTGATGACGCGGATGCCGCGCGCGTGCGACTCTCGTAGGAACGTCTTGAAGTCTTCGAGCGTGCCGTATTCGGGGAGCATCGCGTAGAAGTCTGCGATGTCGTAGCCGCCGTCGCGCAAGGGTGAGGCATACATCGGGAGCAGCCAGATGCAATCGACGCCGAGCCATTGCAGGTAGTCGAGTTTCTCGGTCAGACCAGGGAAATCGCCTATGCCGTCCGCGTTCGAGTCGTAAAAACCGCGCACGGAAATTTCATAAAAGACGGCATCCTTGAACCAGAGCGGATCATTGCGGAGTTTCACTTCGCCCGACATCCCTTCGTCGCCTTCCTCTGCGAACCGAATTTTTAAAAACTTGATTTGTGCTGTGGCGAGAAAGATAGCCGCTTCCACGCATTCAATGCAAGAGACGCGCGCCCAGCCCTCTCTCGGCGCGCGCACGGCAATTCGCACTTACATTAATTTCAACTACCGGCGGGTCACAACTGGAAGGGGCGGCAAAGAAAACGGGCGACCGCTCAGGCCGCCCGCAACTGGTGCCGTTTGAGAGACTCCCTGTTCAGGGCGTCATTGCGTTTTGTTGATCCGCTTGAGCAGGTCTTCGGCCGCGGCCGCGTCAAGTTCTTTCAAAACTTCATACTGTTTGAGTGCCGCTTCTCGATTTCCGGCGGCGAGATAACTCGTCGCCAGACCGTAGTGAGCGGGCACGCTGTCGCGCCTGATACTCAACGCCATCTTGTAGGCGTCAACCGACTCGTTGAATTTTTTGGCTAAGCTGTAGCCCATCCCCAGGTCGAAATAAGTCTCGAAATCATTTGGCTTGAGGGCTTCGACCTTTTGGAATATTTCGAGGGCGCGTTGATGCTGCCCCGACACGGCGAGCGTTCTGCCGAGGTTTCGTAAATTGCTAAAGTCTTTCGGGTTGAGATTGACCGCTTTCTCAAACGCACTTGCGGCTTCGGCGAATTGGCCTAGATTGGCGTGCGTCGCACCCAGCATATTATGCGCGGCCGCATCATCCGGCTTCAGCCGCGCATAAGTTTTAGCAGCTTCCAAAGCCTTTTCATGCTGACCCAGAACGGCGTAGGCGCTCGCCAGCCCGGCATGTCCGGTCGGCTCTTCGGGCAAAGCTTCTGTGAATGCTTTATACGTTTCCAGAACTTCGGCGTAGCGCCCGGCGCTGCGGTAAGCGAACGCGAGATTGGCGTAAAACTTTTTGGTCTTTGCGTCGAGTTCGATGGCGCGTTTCAGGAAGCCGATGGCTTCTTCGTACTTCCCCGTCTGCGTCAGCGCATAGCCCAGATTGTTGTAAGCCATCGCCGTGTTGGGACTCAGTTCGATGGCGCGTCTCGCCGTATTCGCAGCCTCTTCATAGCGTCCCAGTTCGAGATACATCCAACTGAGATTGACGTGCCCCCACTGGATGTTTGGTTTTAACTTGATGGCCTGTTCAAACGCCTTCGCGGCTTCTTCATACTTCCGCTCGTCTATGAGACGCAGACCTTGATCTAAGTGTTTTTGTGCTTCCTCCTGTTGCGCTGCTGTCACAGGTTCAAAGCCCACGCCGCGCACTGACGCGAACAAAGAAGCGGACGTGTGGAAGCCCGCAAACAGGCAAACAAGAGCCAATATCCGTAAGTTTCTTAAGCAAGTCGTGTTCATTCCCGATACCCTCGCAATTCAAAAAAATATGTCATCTCAGACGCCCATCATTGCTTGAACAGACCTGCTGAATTTTACTCCAACACACGCGCCAAGCAAGAGCTGTCCAAGCCATTAACTTATAATTTTTCGTCATGCGGCTTTTCATCTTTTGCTGCCGATTTCCAAGAGATAAAGATGAAAAGAATTCTGTCAGGCGGGTTGAACAAGTTTGTTATTGTGCGCGGCCGATGAACCTCGAACATCAAATACCTTCCGCGAGGTATGATGATGCTCACCCGCGCGATCATAATCGAAACTTGCTGTGACGCGCATGACGGAAATAGATTTAGGGACAGTAATAATATGCGTGATCACCTGTCTCGCGCCCGGCCTGACGAAATAATAGCCATAACGCTTTGGCACTATAGTAACTTTAGGGAGCAATTGCTTCTTGAATAAAAGCTCTCTGGTCATCTCCTTCTCTTTTAAGCTCTCCTCTGACTCCAGTGTATGAACAGAAACGTGTAAGTGATAAAGCCTATGTTCGACAAACCCTTTGTTCTCGACTATGAACTGGAGTTCCGCGATTAAAGCATCGTCATTCCCCTTGAGAGATAAAAAATCGCAACCCAAATCAAATTGAATTCGCGGTTTGAATTTCGTCGTCATAAAGAACCACCATGCCGCAGCCGCGATAGCCAGCACGGAAATTAAGTCATTTATAATGCCCGCCCACGTTTCGACTGTTTCAAGTTCCATCTTAGTCTCTCTGCACAAGATGCGTCGGCACGAATAGTTGAAAGTTTCGGAAGAAATTATTCCGGGAGGTTTGGATTGTCAATGATTTGCAGTTCATCGGGCGTTTAGCAGCTTTATTCTGTATAATCCTTCATTATGAACAAACGTGCTAAAAAGCGATTGAAGGAAGCCATTCAAAAAGAACTCGCGGAACGCGCGGATAAACGCAACGAACAACCGTTCTCTACTCCCGCTAAGAAAGTGTCGGAGAGCAGTGGTTTCAAGGTGAAACCGGAAAAGAAGCGGGGTTAGTTTTGGGATTGTTTCTCCCTCCACACACCAGTCAGGTTAACTCTTAAGGTAACTATGTATATCTACACAATACAGGCGATGCCCGGACAGAAAGCAAAGTTTGATGGCGACCCATCAATTAAGTATCAGGTCAAAAGGCAGAACAGTTCTTTGAAAGTCGGCCAGAAAGGCCGCAGCGAGATTATTAGAACCAACCTTGATTACGAGGCCGCCCTCGCCATCATCAAAACCTTCAACGACAAGGAAGCCGAGTCGCAAACCAGAAAAGACGAAGCCATAGAGCGAGAGAAAGATTTGTAGAAACTACAACTGATGAGAAGTTCGGTCGTAATAGAAATTCCCCGTCAAGGAATTGTTTATTAGATTTGGATTAGCGGTGGGACAACTCAAGGAAAGTTGATGCCGTAGCGCAAACTCGAACCGGCATGAGCCTTGCGCTCGCTGGATTTTGATTCACGCGGCGCGGCTTTAACAAACTTTTCGATCATTCCAACTAGCTTCAAACCTTTTTCGCTCCTCTTTCAATGGCCGCATTAATAAGCTTCAAAGGTTCATCCTGAGGCTGTAAGTTTCCACTCAACGATAATCTATATAATTCAAGTGCTGCCCTGTGCGCGCCCGTGTAGAGATACATCACATCAATCCCGTTCGATAAAATCTCGCTCGCCCTTCGCACGCCGGCAGAGCCGCTATTAATTTCCTTCCTGATAGTAAATAACAAACGCGCTAGCAACTCGACCGCCGCCGCATCTTTACACAATGCAGGTTCGAGAATAGCAAGCCACATTTCATCTGCTAATAAATCATCCGTATAAATTGTTCCGGCAGGTTTTTTCAAAAGATACGCTCTCAACTTTATTAACAACGTAATATCGTGAATTGAAATGTTAACAACTTGATAAATTTTTATCAATGGGAAAATCGGCAAACGATGGCGAATTATGCAAAATACTCATTTATATGCGGAGCGGCGTCTTTACAAACCCATTAAGTCTTCTAAAATCAACATAATAGCGATGCTATAGTTTTAACTATGGCACTCAAATTACAAGTTCAAGAAATTGCACGCAGACAAGGCATTGAGAATGCCGCACAGTTAGCAAAAGTTACAGGACTCGGCATACCTTCGTGTTATCAATTATGGAAGGGAACAGCCAAAGCGATTTCATTAAAAACGCTCAATACACTTTGCAATAAACTTAAAGTTCATCCGGTGATTTTGTTTGATTATACGCCCGACCCAGAGGAAAGAAATTCGATTACGATTAAAAGTAGGAAGGGACGAAACAGATAGGCCCACCGTTGTGTTAACGCACAGGTTTATTTCTAAACCTGAACTGTAGGGATAGTTGAAAACTTTGATTTACTGGAAAAGTTGAATGCCGGAGGTCAGACTCGAACTGACATGAGCTTGCGCTCGCTAGATTTTGAGTCTAGTGCGTATACCGATTTCGCCACTCCGGCTCGCGGAAGAGTTTGCATGATAGATGGTCGCCCGGTGCGGCGTCAACCGCCGCCTGCGGGGCGCGTTAGGCGTTCCGGGGCAGGCCGTCGTGCGCGTGCGGGCGGGGAAATATTAGTTGTGCGCGGCGGCGCGAGTCTGTAAGATAACTGCGCCCATTGGGAGATGCGCGTGCCGAAGGGAATCGCGCGCGCATGACCCGAACCCAACCTCTAACATTATAAGAATCTTTCAGACGAAGGTGGAAGTGTCTCTATGTTTCCAGCGAGCGACGAGCGCGCCTGCATTTTGATCGCCGACGACGAGCAGGAGATTCGCAGCGTCCTCTACGAATTGCTGAGCCAGGATTACGACTGCCATCTGGTGGCTTCGGCAGAGGCCGCGCTGGCGCGTCTGCGCACGATGCGCTTCGACGTGGTCGTCAGCGACATCAACATGGAGGGGATGAGCGGCCTTGAGATGATCCCGCACGTGCGAGAGCTTGCGCCGGAGACCGTCGTCGTTTTGGTGAGCGGCGCGCAGACGGTCGAGACCGCCATCGAGGCGTTGCGCGCGGGGGCGTTCGACTACGTGACGAAGCCTTTCGATTTGCGCCACGTCGAAGCGGCCGTCAGGCGCGCGCTCGAACACAAGCGCCTGCGCGAGGCGAAGCGTCGTTACGAAAATTACCTGGAAGAGTTGGTGGCCGAGCGCACGGCGGAACTCGACCGCACGCTGGCGACGCTCGAAGATTCGTACCGTATGACTTTGAAAGCGCTCGCCGCCGCCCTGGAGACGCGCGACCGCGAGACGCACGGCCATTCGGAGCGCGTCGTCAGTTTCAGTTTGCGCTTGGGGCGCGAGTTGAACCTGTCGAGCGACGACTTGCGCTCGCTGGAGTTTGGCGCGCTCCTGCACGACATCGGGAAGATCGGCGTGCCGGACGCCATCCTGCACAAGCCCGCGCAACTGTGCGCAGAGGAGTGGGTGAACATGCGCCGCCACCCCATCCACGGGCAGCAGATTTTACAGGGCATCGATTTTTTGGAAGGCGCGGCGCGCGTCGTCGGCCAGCATCACGAGAAGTGGGACGGGACGGGCTACCCGAGAGGGTTGCGCGGCGCGCAGATCGATCTCAACGCGCGCATCTTCGCCGTCGCAGACGCCTTCGACGCGATCACGAGCGACCGCGTCTATCGCGCGGGACGCTCTTACGAGGTGGCGGTCGCCGAGTTGGAAGAGTTCGCGGGGCGGCAGTTCGACCCGGAAGTGGTGGCGGCGTTCCGGCGCATACGGCGCGAAGAGTGGGACGAGTTGCGCGCCGCGTCGTTTCGCAAATGGCAGGAGCGGCAGCACGGAGAACGGGCGAAACTCACGGCCGGCGCGGAGATAGAGTCGCTCCTCGGCATGCTGGTGAATTAAATGAGGGCGGAGGGATGAGGGATGAGGGATGAAGAAAAGCCGTGAATCGTGAATCGTAAATCGTGAATAGAGAAAGTCGTCTTCTTCTATTTACGATTTACGATTCACGATTCACTTGTCTTCATTCATCCCTCATCCCTCCGCTCTCATCCCTTAATTTGCCGTTGTGGCGCTGATTTCTCCTTTCTCACACTCAAACACGCTCCCACACAAAACTCTCCGAACTCTCTGCGCCGCGCCGACGTATTGCCTTTGAATGCTCGCCGGTCACCGGTCGGCTCCGCTCGGCCGGCCACAATTTGAAACAACAGTTAGTTGAGGAGAATGAGAGATGAAGAGAGTTGCAGAGGTCGCACGTCCGAGAATTGCCTGGTTGTTCGTCATGTTGGTTGCGCTGGCGTTGCAGCCCGCCGCGTTCGCGCAAGGCGACGAAAGGAGCGCGCGCATTGACGAATACCTGACGCGCGCCAACAAGCTCGGGCAGTTCAACGGCGCGGCGCTCGTCGCGCAGAACGGCAAGGTCATTTACAAAAAGGGGCTGGGGCTGGCGAACATGGAATGGAACGTGCCGAACGAGACGGACACCAAGTTTCGGCTCGCCTCGATCACCAAGCAGTTCACCGCCGCGCTCATCCTCCAACTCGTCGATCAGGGCAAGCTCAAGCTCGACGGCAAACTCTCCGAGTACCTGCCCGACTACCGCAAGGATGTGGGCGACAAAGTGACTATCCATCACCTCCTGACGCACACTTCCGGCATCCCCAGTTACACGTCGCTGCCGAAGTTTATGGAGGATGCAGCCCGCAACCCCTATACGGTCGCGGATTTCGTCAAAAAGTATGCCAGCGGCGATCTCGAATACGAGCCGGGCGCGACGTTTCGCTACAACAACTCCGGCTACTTCCTGCTCGGCGCGATCATCGAAAAAATCCACGGCAAGCCTTACGAGCAGGTGATCAAGGAGAACATCTTCGAGCCGCTCGGCATGAAGAACAGCGGCTACGACCACCACGACACGATCCTCAGCAAACGCGCCTCCGGCTATCAGAAGACCCCTGCGGGCTACACCAACGCGCCCTACCTCGACATGTCTATCCCTTACGCCGCCGGTTCGCTCTATTCGACCGTGGAAGATTTATACCTCTGGGATCAGGCGCTCCACGCGGACAAGGTCGTCTCGGCCAAAAGCAAAGAACTCATGTACAAGCCGTTCCTCAACAACTACGCCTACGGCTGGAACATCTCGAAAGTGAGTCTGGCGTCGAAGGAAATTATCAACTCCGTCGCGCATAGCGGCGGCATCCAGGGCTTCAGCACGCTCCTCACACGTTACCCCGACCAAAAACATCTCGTCGTCCTGCTGGACAACACCTCGCAGGGCGGGAACCTCGGCCGCATCAACCGTGCCATCACGAACATCCTCTATAACCAACCCTTCGAGATGCCGAAGCAATCCATCGCCGAAGTGTTGATGAAGACCATCACGGAGGGCGGCGACGTGGCGGCGGCCGTCAAACAGTATCGCGAACTCAAGGCGACGCAGGGCGCGGTTTATGATTTTGCAGAGGGTGAGTTGAACACGCTCGGTTATCAACTGCTCGGCGCGAAGAAGTTGAAAGAGGCGATTGAGATTTTCAAACTGAACGTCGAAGCCTATCCGCAGGCGGCCAACCCTTACGACAGTCTGGGCGAAGCGTATCTGGCGGCGGGCGACCGCGAACTCGCGTTGCAAAATTACCGGAAGGCACTGGAACTCAATCCGCAGAATAAGAACGTCGCCATCGTAGTCAAAAACCTGGAGACTCCGGTGGCGAAAGTTGACCCGGCCACGCTCGACGCTTACGTGGGGCGGTACGACGTGACGGGACTCGGCCCCCTGGACATCTCGAAGGAGGGCGACAAACTCGTGGGTGCGCCCCCTGGACAACGGAAAATCGAATTGACGCCGCAGGGCGACAACCGCTTCTTCGTCGCCGGCCCCAACATCCACATCACCTTCGTCAAAGACGACAAGGGGCAGGTCACACACGCCCTGGTGCTCCCGCGCAGTGGAGGGGAGATTAACGCGAAGAAGGTCAAGTAGTTTAGTCGCCGTTAGCGATTAGCCATTGAGCCTCAGGAACAAGGCTCACCACATAAAGACACAGAGGGGGCGCGGAGAAGTTAAACCTTTCTCCGCGCCCCCTTTTGTGTTCTCTGTGTCTGCGGTGGTGAACGTTACCGGTTTATTGCGCTTCCGCTTTCGCTTCCGGCGGCGGTTGCAACGCCGCCGCGGCGACGTAGATGCGGCGCGTGCGCACTTGCAGGCCGCCCCGGCGCGAGAGCACCGCGACGCGGCGCGTCTCCGTCGGGGAACTTAAGGCGAGCGGGCGCGTCGGCGTGTAGGTGACGACGTACTGCGTGCCGATCTCGCGCGCCACTTCGCTGCCTTGCAGCGCAAGGTCTTCCGCGGAGAGCGGTATCCAGAGACGGCCGCCCGTGTCGGCCGCGAGCGTCTTCATGGTCTCCTCGCCGCGCTTCATGGCGCGCTCGTAAGCCTTGCGCATGCGCCGCATCGCCGGGTCGAGCATGATGGCCGCGCCGATCTTAGGGCCAACCGCGCCGCCGCGATTCATCGTCGAGGGCATCGTCGGGTCGATGCCGGAGGTGGCGACGCCGGAGGCTTTGACGCTGCCCGGCGCGGCCGTGCCGAGCGGCGCGTTCTTCGCCTTCTCCTTCGACTCCTTGAATCCGAAAGTGGAATAGCTGATGACGTGTACGGAGACTTGCGCGGCCATCAGGCGTTTGACCGCTTCGGCGTAAGCGGCGCGGCCGCCAATCCCTGCGTTGCCTTCGAGGACACGCAGCACCTGTTCGGGACTCGCGTTAGCGCCCGGCGTCTCCACGCCGTCCGTGACGAGGACGAGGTGACGGTTGCCGACCGGCTGATCCGCAAAGAGCATGGCCGCCTGTTGCAGGGCTTCGGCGGGACGCGCGCCGCTCGCGCCCCAGAGTTTCGTGCGCAGCGTGTGAGCGGTCGCGTCGCGGTCGGTCGTCCAGGGCTGGATCAGTTGTATCCGGCGGTCGAACTGCATCACGGCGACCGCATCGCCCGCGCGCAATTGTGAGACGAGACTGAGCGCGGCCTCGCGCGTCGTGCTCGTGCGCTGCGCCGGGTTCAACTCGCCGCCCGTGGCGAGCACGAGCACGACGCTCGCGGGAATACGGCGGATGCTGCGCACCTGCTGCTTCACGTTGTCTTCGAGCACCACGATGTCTTCGATCTCAAGCGTCGGGTCGAAACGCCCGAACTCGTCTCGCGCGAAGACGGGCAGGCGCACTTCTTCCGTGTAGACGCGAATCTGATCATCTGCGGGCGTCGGCTTCGGCACGATGCGCCCCGACTGCGCTTGCAGATTTGTCGTCAGCGAAAGAAGGAAAAGTACGGAGAGCGGCCAAAAGCTGCGGCCTGTGTGCATAAGTTGAACTCCAACTGCCGAAATCGGATGTATAGCACTCCGTTCGATGCGCGTGGGGAGGGGCGCGCGTTGCCCGTCCGCCTCAGATGAGGCGCGAAAGCCAGTGCATGATGTTGAGCGCGAGTTGACGATTATCGATGCCGGGGCGGTTCATGCCGAAGGGCTTTTTGTTCGCCCCCCCAAGTTGCGCCGAGAGCATCCCGGCCTCGCCCATCACGACCACGCGCCCGCGCCCGTGCGCGAAGGCCACACCCTGCGCGCGTCCGGCCGCAGACGCTTGTTGGTTCGTGCCGGGCAGCGCGTCCTTCGCCGTGTCGGCCAGCTTCATAAACGCGACCGATCCTTCCGGCCCCTTGAGCGACTGGCCGGTGAAGGTGATGATGCGACTCACGCGCTCCGAAGCGTCGCGCCCGCGCGTGATCGCGTGATCGCCGAGCGACTTGTTCTCGCGCGCGTAGATGATGAAGCCGGGGTTGTTGTCCTCGGGCGGCGTGTTCGCCGTGTCGAGCGTGAAAGCCTTGCTCATCCCGACGCCGAATTTTTGCGCGAGCTTTTCGGCCGCCGCGCCCATCGGCGCATGGTCTGCAATGAACAGGAGCGCGCCGCCCGCGCGCACCCAATCGGCGACGGCGTCGCACTCTGCATCTGTGAAGGCGGGGTTGGACGCTTCGGGCGCGTTCATCTGCGGCGCGCCGAGCGCGTTCGAGATGACGAGAATGTCGAAAGGCTTGAGCGACGCGGCCGTGAACGGCTGTCGGTTAGGCGTGACCGCGTAGCCGTCGCTCTTGATGAGATCGGCGAAAGGCTTGTAACGTCCGTCGGCGGTGTGGAAGTTGTGGTGCGCTTCATCGAAGAGCACTTTCGGATGTTTCTTCGCCGCATAGGCAGGGCGCGCGACTTTCGTGTCGAAGTTCGGATCGGCGACTTGTTGCGCGGAGGACGAGACGGCATGCAGCGTCGTCAACGCGAGCAAGGCCAGGAGAGCGACGGCGGCGGGGCGGAAATATCTCGAAGTGCCGGCGACGGCGCGACGCAGGGCGGCGGCGAAAAAGTTCTGACGGTGTTTCATGTCTGTCCTTTCCGGCTCTGCGCCTGCACGGCCGTGATGGCGACGGCGTCGGCGATGTCTTCGGCCTTGCAGCCGCGCGAGAGATCGTTGCAGGGCTTATTGAGTCCTTGCAGGATGGGGCCTATGGCGGTCGCGCCCGCGAGCCGCTCGGTCAGTTTGTACGCGATGTTGCCTGCTTGCAGGTCTGGGAAGATGAGTACGTTGGCGCGCCCCGCGACCGAAGACCCCGGCGCTTTCGAGTTGCCGACCGAGGGGACGAGCGCGGCGTCGGCCTGCAACTCGCCGTCAATGTCTAGTTCGGGCATGCGCGCGCGCACCGTGCGCGTCGCCTCCACCACCTTGTCGATCAACTTGTGCTTTGCGCTCCCCTTCGTCGAAAACGAGAGCATCGCGACACGCGGCTCGACTTCCAGCAGCGCGCGGCACGAGTCGGCCGAGGCGATGGCGATCTCGGCCAGTTCCGCCGCCGACGGATCGATGACGACGCCGCAATCTGCGTAGATCATCGCGCCCTCTGCGCCGAACTGCGCGTCCGGGTGCGCCATCACGAAGAAACTTGAGACGAGTTTGAACCCGGCGCGCACGCCGACGCAGTGGAGCGCGGCGCGCACGGTGTGCGCCGTCGTGTTGGTTGCGCCCGCCACCGAGCCGTCGGCCGCACCCATTCGCACCAGCAGGTTGCCGTAGTAGAGCGGGTCTTGCACACTGATGCGCGCCTCGTCGGGCATCAGCCCTTTGGCCTTGCGCAGTTCGTGATAGAAGGCGGCCATCTTGTTGAAGTCGGCGGCGCGCGTGTGATCGATCACCTCGACCATGCCGCCGAGGTCAACCCCGGCCTCGCGCTGCGCGGCGCGCACGCGCTCCTCGTTGCCGAGCACGGTGATGTGCGCGAGGCGTTCGCGCGCGCAGATGGCGGCGGCGACGATGGTGCGCGGGTCTTCGCCCTCCGGCAAAACGATGCGTTGCGGGTCGGCGGCGGCGCGTTCCCGGATGCGTTGGAGAATGGACATAAGGAGTTGTCAGTCGTCAGCGGTCAGTAGTTTTTAAGCGGCTGACAGTATAGTGCATCTTCGTTTCGGCTAATAACTGCCGGCAACTGACCGCTGACGACTGGCGACCGACAACTGACCACTCTTTATTGACGACAATGTTACTTCGCGGAAACAAATCTCCCTTGTGATGAAGTTGCCGGTCGGCTAGACTTCACACATCCCCGTAAGAAGTGTGCAAACGTCTCTCGCATTCCCCTTGAGAGCAAGCGAAGTGAACCTCGCTTCGTCTATCGACCGTCAACCGCAAAGGGAGAATCCGATGGAAAGCAAGTTCAAAATTCTGGGGCACGGGGCGCACCCGATCCTCATAGTCTTCCCGCTCGGCCTGCTGGCTACCGCCGCCATCTTCGACATCATCTATCTCTTGACGAACAATCCGCAGATCGCCAACGCCGCCTACTGGATGATCGCGGCGGGCGTCGTCGGCGGCATCGTTGCGGCCATTCCCGGCTTCGTGGATTGGTGGGCGATCCCGAAGGACACGCGCGCCAAGCGTGTCGGGCTGATTCACGGCATCGGCAACGACGTAGTGCTCATCCTCTTCGGCCTCAGTTGGTGGCTCAGGCGCGACACGGCCAACCATGCGCCGGAGACCGTCGCCCTCGTCCTCTCGTTGCTCGGCGTGGGGCTGGCGTTATTCACGGGCTGGCTCGGCGGCGAACTCGTCGAACGGCTCGGCATGGCCGTCCACGACGGCGCGCACCTCGACGCGCCCAACACGCTCTCAGGCCGGCCGGCGCGCGAACGCGATTGAGCGCGCGTGCGCCGAACTTGAACGAGAGCATTAACGGGGCTGCGACGGACAAGGAGAAATATGTTGAGGCCACTGAGCGAGCAGGTCGTCGTCTTGACGGGCGCATCGAGCGGCATCGGGCGGGCGACGGCGATTGAATTGGGGCGGCGCGGCGCATCGGTCGCGCTCGCGGGGCGAAACGTGGAGGCGTTGCAAACGGCGGCGAGCGCGACGGAAGCGGCGGGCGGGCGCGCCCTCGTCGTCCAGACGGACGTGGCCGATTCGGCGCAGGTCTTCCGCCTCGCGGGAGCGGCGGCCGCACACTTCGGGCGCATTGACACGTGGATCAACAACGCGGCGGTGAGCGAGTATGGCACGGTCGAAGAGATCAGCCTCGAAGAGATCGAGCGCATCGTCGCGGTCAACCTGCTGGGGACGATCTACGGCATCAAGGCCGCGCTGCCGCACCTGCGCCGGGCCGGGGGCGGCGCAATCGTCAACGTCGGCTCAGTCCTCTCGGATCGCGCCGTGCCTTTGCAGTCAACTTACTGTGCGACGAAACACGCCGTCAAAGGTTTCACCGAAGCCGTCAGGATGGAACTCGAACACGCGCGCACGGGCATCCACCTGACGCTCATCCAGCCCGCCGTCATCAACACGCCCTACTACAACCACGCGCGCACGCGCATGGGGGTCGAGCCGCGCGCGATGTTTCCCGTCTACGAACCCTCGCTCGTGGCCGAGGCGATCATACATGCGGCCACGCATCCTGTGCGCGACATAGTGGTCGGCGACGGCGGCAAAGTCCTGACCGTGTTGCAGCGCATCAGCCCGGCGCTCCTCGACCGCCTGATGCTGCTCGATGGCGCGGCCTTCAAACTCCAACAACGCGACGAACCCGCGCGCCCCGGCGACAACCTCTTCACGCCCATGAACGAAGCGGGCGCGACCACGGGCGAGTACGCACACCGCTCGACCACCTTCAGCCCCTTCACGCGCCATCTCGAACCGTACCCGAACC
>DASVPS010000140.1:0-36975 GCA_036389555.1 Pyrinomonadaceae bacterium | reverse complement strand
AAGTAAGTCGCGTCTGCGCGCTGCCGTCGGCGTTCATGACGTAGATTTCATCGTTGCCATCACGCCGGCTGACGAATGCGATCTTCGAGCCGTCCGGCGACCACGAAGGGCTGTAATCGTCCGCCGAGTTGTTCGTGAGTTGCGTTCGACTACTTCCGTCCGGCCTCATCGAGCCGATTTCGTTCGTGCCGTTGGGCGCAAAAATGTAGGCGACTCTGGTGCCGTCGCGCGACCAGACGGGGGAAGATTCATCCGCATAACTGTTCGTGATCGTGCCCTTATCGCTGCCGTCCGGGTTCATCAAACTTATTTCGTTTCCGTGTGAGTTTCGATCACTCACGAAGGCTATCCTTGCACCGTCGGGCGACCACACGGGTTGATACTCACCCGCGGGATGATTGGTGAGATTAGTCTTGACGCTGCCGTCGGCGTTCATGACGTAGACCTCGCCGCTGATGACAAACGTGATCTTCGTTCCATCGGGCGACCAGGCGGGATTCTGCGCCCCCGCCTGACTGTTCGTCAGTCGCACGAGATTGGTGCCGTTGGCGTTGACCACGAAAACCTCATCAGGCACGGAGCCGCCGCTGCTGTCGGCATAGGGCTTGTGACTCGTGAACAGAATCTTGCTGCTGTCGGGCGACCAGACGGGGCTGCCGGAACTCCACCACGACGTGCTGTTGGTGACGTTCATCGGGTTGCTGCCGTTGGCGTTCATCACGCGAACTTCATAACCGCCGTTGTGCGTGAATGCGATCTTCGTGCCGTCGGGCGACCAGGCCGGGCCGTATTCATCCGCGTAGTTGTTCGTCAGCCGCGTCTGCGCGCTGCCGTCGGCGTTCATCGAATAGATTTCCCCGTTGCCGTCGCGGCCGCTGGCAAAGGCGATCTTGGTGCCGTCGGGCGACCATTCGGGATTGCTCTCGTAGGAGGGGTTGGTCGTGAGTCTCAAAAGGTTACTGCCGTCAGCGTTGACGACATAAATATCTCGGTTCCCGCCGGAATCACTCGCGAAAGAAATTTTGCTGCTGTCGGGCGACCAGTCGGGGTCGAATTCATAACCCGAATTATTGGTTAGCCTGACAAGGTTGCTGCCGTCGGCGTTGACCACGTAAATCTCGGAATTCCCATCGCGGTCGCTTCTGAACACGACCTTCGACCCGTTAGGCGACCACTGTGCCGAATCGTCGGAGCCATCGGTGATCTGCACCGCCCCGCTGCCGTCGTTGTTCATCACAAACAGTTGCCCGCTTCTGCCCTTGTATCTTTCATATGCGAGCTTGCTCTGCGGCCTGTAGAGCAACAAATTCGATGACCCCGTGCCCGGATTCACCACCTTGTTCGCCGTCGCATTACCGACGACTGCCGCGCGCACCTCAGACGGCGTCTCGGCCGGGTTGCCGCTCAAGTATCTCGCTGCCGTGCCCGCCACGTGCGCCGCCGCCATCGATGTGCCTGACTGCAAGAGCGTCGCCGTGTCACTGGAAATAGTGACCGTCGGGATGTCCACGCCCGGCGCGAACAGATCAAGGATAGCTCCGTAGTTGGAGAACGTGGCGCGCGTGTCCGTGATGTCCGTCGCGCCCACGGTCAACGCCTCACTCACGCGCGAGGGCGAACGTGTGCCTGCATCCACATTGAGATTGCCGGCTGCCAGCGCATACGTCACACCCGCACCAATCGAGTTGCGCACCGCCGTATCAATCGAGAGGTTCGCACCTCCCGACGCGCTCATCACTGCGACTGCGGGCTTCTGATGATTAGCTGTCACCCAGTCAACCGCTCCAATAATCTTGGTGGCGGAACTGAGGTTGGTACAACCGAAAGCCCTCACAGCTACTAACTGCACACCTTTGGCAACGCCGTAAGTCTTGCCGCCGACGATGCCCGCCACTTGCGTGCCGTGCCCGTAGCAGTCCTGACCGTTGGCTGTGTCGCCGACGTTATCGAAGCCGACCGAGGCGCGGCCTTCAAACTCTTCATGGGTGGTGCGGATGCCGCTGTCGATGACGTAGACGCGCGTGCCTGCACCGTTGTTGGCGTAGGTGTAAGTGTTCGAGGGCGGCTGGTCGCGCTGGTCGATGCGATCCAAGCCCCAGGGTGCGCCGGGCTGTGTGGCGGCCAGTTCGACGACCGTATCCTGTTCGACGTAGGAGACGAGCGGATGATGCGCGAGAGCTTCGGCGGCCTGCTCGCTCATCTGCACGGCGAACCCGCGCAGGGCGTGTCGATAGAGTTGAGTGAGCAACCCGCCATAGCGCATTGATAAATCGTGCGCGCGCGAGTCGACCGCGGCCGGGGAAATCTCGTCTTTGAACACGACGATGTAACTGCCGACGATGGCCTGCTCATGCTTGTGAAAGTTGGCGTTCTGGTTTTGGCGCTGTGCTTCGGTGGTCGGAAGCATTGGAGCGACGAGAAGGGAAGACAGGATCAGGCAGACGAGCAGGACTTTTCTCATGACGGGGGCCTCCGGCAGTCGTGATTCAACTGGATTGTTAATAAGATGAAGGGCTATAGGAGAGAGGGCTGGCCTCACTCCTACCAGAGGCACCTTTGGCAATCCTCGTGCCCGCCTTCGTGCGCAGGGCTAAGAACATGAAGCGGCAAAGGTTAAATCACTTTTCGCAGGAGGGACGATGCGGCGGCGCATGTTTCAGGGTGAAACATAAGCGGGCAAGGTGTGGTTCACAGTAAAACATGGCGACCGGATAATTCTCTTCGCCATGAGACGGTGACGAGGCGCGCAAGAGCGGCAGAGCGCGCAGCCTGTGAGCGTGGCCGGCGCGCATCAGATTATGAGACGGGCGCGTGAGTTAAGGAGTGAGTCGATTGCTTGAGTCGATTGCTTGAGTCAATGCGTGAGTTAAGGCACGCATCATATCGAGAGGCGTCGGGTTGAAGGAAGTGTAAGGATTTGTTCAGCCGCCGTTTAAGTAAGCGCCTCAACGTCCTGATGCCCTCTTCAAGAATGACATCGCCTTTTCTTTGGTCGGAAAGTTTGACCAGAACGGGCGGCACGAAATCTTCCCTCGGAGTCCCGTTCAGGTGGAATAACTTTTCGGCGGCGTAGTTGAACTTGATTCCGGTGTTGGGTAGTTGTAAGTCGAACACCGCGCCGTTGAGTCCCGCCATGCGCGTCCCGACGACGGTCGCACGCTTCATCGCGTCCAGACCGATGGCGACCCCTTCGCCCATGCTCGCCGTCCAGCGCCCGACCAACACCACGAGCGGAGCTTTGTATGTCCAAACGCCGCGCGGTGAGACCTCCCTCGTCCAACCCTCTCCGCGCAGGGGAGCGCCTTTCTGGTAAGGCATCCGCTGCTCGATTAAACGCCCTATGATCGGCTCGGCCACGGACGTGTTGCCGCCGCTTTGAGTCGCGCGCAGGTCGAGGATCAAAGCGCGGGTTGTTTTGACTTGTTCGAGCGCTGCGTCAAACTCCGTCACCGTCTCATCCGAGCCGAGGTCGTTGATTTTTATGTAGCCGAATCCGTCTCTCAGAATCTCCCACACTACTTTTTTATCGTCCCGATAATTATCAACGGTCGTCTGCGAGGGAAGATCGAGTTGGAACGTGGTCTTGACGCCGCCCGCGGTTTTGGCTTCGATGGTTCTCCTCGTCTCGCGAGTTCCCGCGAGCAATGCCCTGAGCGCCCAACTCGCGGCATCTCTCGTAACTTTTTTCAACGACACGCCGAGCCTTTTATTGATGGCTGATGCGACGGGTACGCCGTTGACGGATGTGATCTCCATGCCGACTTTCAAGCCCGCCTGCTCGGCGCTGAACCCTCGACGCAACTGCGTGATTACTGCTCTGCCGTCTTGCCATTCAGCCCACACGTCCAAGCCCGTGGGAATCAAGCGGGTCGAACGGTTCGTGTTTGTCTTGAGGTGCGTATGAGGATCGTAAAGCTCTTCGAAAACTCTTTCCAGCAGCGTGACGAACTCTCTCTTACTCCTGATCGCGGCGGCGCGCGGACGATAAACCTCTCTCACACGGTTCCAATCGGTCTCCTTCCTGTCGAAGTAAGCATAATTGTCTCTCAACTGCGACCACAGGTAGTCGAAGTCTTGCGTAAACTGCTCCGGCGTCAAATTCTCCTGTGAGCGTGAATGGGAATACAGAGGACTGTTCAGCAGGACGGCGACCAGCAAGACGCAAGCTACAGTTGAACAGGTTTTCGACATCACGAGTTTACGTCGCAGGACATCTTTCTTTAATCGGCAGCATAACCTGAAACCTGAAGCTTGGAGTCAACGTCCCTCCTTGCCGTCAGAGTGCTCGCCACTCGCCGGATTGAATGAAGCTTGCCCAGTAGAAGGGATGTGTACGTTCTTCGGCCTGTGAGCGGGGCGCGTTCGTCGCGCCGGACAGACCGCGTTGTGCGCCGCCGGCCGCGCCCACGGACTCGCCCCTGAGCATCGCGATTTGCACCTGCCTGAGAGCCTCCATACGCCCCTCGCCTGCCTGCAAGCGCTTGTAGTAGTCCGTCATCAGGTCGCGCGTCGCCGCATCGCTGACCTGCCACAGCGTCATCACCTGACTCTCCGAGCCTGCCAGCACCAGAGCGCGCCTGAGACCATACACGCCGTCGCCGTTCGTGATATCGCCGAGACCCGTCTCGCAAGCCGAGAGCACGACCATCTTCGTTCCCCAGAGGTCGAGTCCCGCCGCTTCGAGAGCCGTCAGCACGCCGTCTTCGCCGCCCGCGCTTTGTCGCGCGTTGGCACCGGCGAGCGCCAGCCCGGAACGCAGCAGCGGGTTTTCAGCCTGCCGGGCGGCGGCACCGAGCGACAGGCCACGCGCGCGCGTGCCGGTCGCCGTCAGTGGCGACTCCTGCGCGGGCAGGAAGAAGCCGTGTGTGGCGACGTGCAGGATGGCGGGGCCGCTGACGCTTTTGAGCGCCGCCTCGGTCGCCTGTGCGCCGGTGTGCATCTTCAGGCCGGGCATGATGGCATCGAGCGCGCGCGCCTCCTCGGCCGTGCCCGGCAGGCGTGTGAAGCGCGCGGAGGTGAAGTCGGACGAGCGACGCGCCGCGACCGCTACGCTCGCCGCCGCCCCTGCAACATCGAAAGTCGGGTCGGCGAAGACGACTGCGCCCTGCTTCTGCGCGGTCTTGATTTGCAGGCGGAGCAGATCGCGCCCGCTCGTCAGGTAAGTCATCGAATAGGTTTCGACGAGGTAGCGGTTCTCTTCATTCACCAGCGCGCCGAAGGGAATCTTGTTGAGCGCGCTGTCGGGCGAGAGGAACAAGTGTCGCGCTCCGCCGAGCAACTTGCGCACGGGACGCATGATGCGCTCGTCGAGCGTGCGCGCGAGTTGTTTTACGTCCGCGCGGCGCGGGTCTGCGAGCGTAGCGCGCCAGGCCGTGATCGCTTCCTCAATCGGCGCAGCCTCGCCCAGTTCCACCCATGCGGGCGCGCCCTCGGGCTGTAGCACGTAAGCGACGTAACGCGGCGCACCGAAGCGCTCGGCGCGGGTCTTCCCCTTCGAGTTGTAGGGATGGTAGAGACTGAACTCGATGAGCGCCGCGCCCGCGGGCAACGCGCGCTGGATGCGTTCGAGTGTGACGGGCTGAGCCTGCGCGCGATACTCGACGCTCTGTGCGCTCACCTGTACTTCGAGCCGCTCCGCCTCAGCGGCGAGTCGCGCGAGACGCTCTTGATACTCCGCCGGGGAGGACTTGCCCGCCCCGTTCAGGACGAGCGCGGCGAGCGTGGCGCGTGCGACCGAGAGTTGTTCGAGCAGCGCGCGGCCTTCGGGCTTGAGATGGCGGCGCAGCGCGCCCATCTGATCGCTCATCGCATCGAGCACGCGCCCCTTGCGCCGCAGGATCGTGGTCAGTGCGAGCCGCAGCGCGCGTGCATCTGTCGGCGCGGCGACGACGTGCAGAGAGGTCGTGTAATCATTCTCTTCGACCAGCGTGGCGACGAACAGGCGCTTCTGCTCTTCGGAGCCGGTGCTGAGCAGCAGGGCGAGTTGCCGCTCGCGTATCTCGCCTGCGCGCGCCAACTCCTCTACGGCGCGAGGCATGTCGCCCAGAGCGTAGTAGCCGGACGAGAGGTTGGTCAAAATCAGCGACAAATTCGGATGATCGGGGCTATAGATTTTTTCGTAAATCCGCAGGGCGCGACGGTACAGTTCGAGCGCGCGCGTGCCGTCGCCCTGTGCCTCCAACAGGCTGCCCGTGTTGTTGAGCGAGATGGCTACCTCAGCGCTCTCGGCACCGGCCAACTTCTCGCGGATGGCGAGCGCGCGTGCGAAGAGGGGCGCGGCGCGCGCGTACTGCTGCTGCGAATGGTAGACGTGCGCGAGGTTGTCGAGGGCGGTCGCCACGCTCAGGTGCTCGCGGCCGAACTTCTTCTCTAAAATCGCGAGGCTGCGCTGCAACAGCGCCTCCGCCTGCACGTAATTGTCCTGCTCGCGGTAGAGGAGCGCGAGATTGTTGAGCGGCTTGGCTACGTCCGGACTCTCTGCGCCGAACGACTTCTCGAAGATTGAGAGCGCGCGTTTATACATCGCTTCGGCGCGCGCATAGTCGCCCCGTGTGAAGTACATGTTGCCGAGGTTGTCGAGCGTGACGGCCACGTCCGGGTGGTTCGCGCCGAGCGCCTTCTCTTTGTCGGCCAGCGCGCGGCGGAAGAGTTGTTCGGCCTGCAAAGTGTCGCCCTTGTGTTCGTACAGGAGAGCGAGGCTGTTGACCGTCGTGGCCGTATCCGGGTGGCTCGCGCCCAGCGACTTCTCCTTGATCGCGAGCGCGCGCTTGTAGGCTTGCTCGGCGCGCACCGGGTCGCCCAGTTCGTCGTAGAGTCCGCCGAGATTGCTGAGTGAGACGGCCACGTCCGGGTGTTCGCGTCCGAGAACTTTCTCGCGGATGGCGAGCGCGCGCAGCAACGTCTCCTCGGCGCGTTTGAAATCGTTCAACTCGTCGTAGAGCAGCGCGACGTTATTGAGCGCCGTCGCGGTGTCCGGGTGCTCCGCGCCTTTAGCCTTCAACAGAATGTTGTAGGAGCGCTCGAAGAGAGGCAGGGATTTGGCATACTCGCCGGTCTGGTAATAGAGGGTCGCAAGGTTGTTGAGCGGCGCGCCGAGCGCGGGGTCGTCCGCGCCCTTCTGCTGTTCGGTCATGGCGAGCGCGCGGCGCAACAGAGACTCGGCGCGTTCGTAATTACCGGCGGCGCGGTTCATCTCCGCCAGCACGTTCAACGCGCCGGGCACGAGCGAGATTTTCGTCTCCGGCGGCAGGTCGAGTTTGTCGAACTGCTCGGCCAGTGCCAGCGCGCGCTCGGCCAGCGGTATCGCCTCGCCATACTTGCCCTCGCCGCGCAGCTTCAGAGCCTGCTGCGTTAACGGGTAAGACTCGTCGAGCAACTTCGTCGCCTGCTCTATCGTGCTGGCCGAAGGGACACTCGCCGTTGCGGTCGGGGCTGCTGCCGCTGGCGTCTGCGCGCGGGGCGCGCCGATGCTCAACGTGCGCCGGAGCATCTCCCATGCGGGCGCAACCTCGCGTGCGGCCTGAGCCGGATGATAGAGGACGACGATGACCAGATGCTGTTGCAGGTTCAGCAGGTAAGCTTCGACGTGTGCCGACTCGCCCGCGGCGGAGACAATCCAGCGGTCGCCTTCTGCACGCACGCCGCCTACCTCCGCCGTCGCGCGCGTTCGCTGCACTTGCGCCCCGGCGGCTTCGAGCGGGCGAATCACTTGTTCGATCAGGGGCAGCAGCAGACTCGTGCGCGCGGCGTCGAGCAGGGCGGGCACGGTATCGGGCGTCGCGGAAATTTCCTGCGGCGCAACGTAGACCGTGATTCGCGCCTCCAAGCCCGCCCGCGTGAGCACCAGACCGGGCAACTGCGGAATGCTCCGCTCCTGCGTCACAGACCAGTTCTCCGGGTAATCGAAAAAGACCTGATCGGCGGCGTGGCGTCGCACCGCCTGCACGCGGCCGACGGCAAGCGTTGCGCCCGCGCGCAGCGGAACGGTCGGTCTGCCCGTCAGAGTGCGCGCCGGTGCGAGCAAAAATAGATCGAGTACGATGAGGAGCATTAACGCCCGCTGTCGGGTGCGGCGTCTTGTGTTCATGGTAGGGTTCTCCAGCGAGGTTTGTGCGCCGGGAAATGACTTCCAGCCGTAAATACTTCCGGCCATGTTTCCTGAATCAGATCATCATCAATCGTAAATAGAAGAAAACCAGTTCTTCTCTATTCACGATTTACGATTCACGATTCACGGCTTTTGTTCATCCCGCCGGTGGTCGGGATTTTTACATCATCTAAATCATCCAGCATCCGAGTCAAGGTTTGTGCGCCGCACGCGGGCGTGGCTCCTTCCTGCGAGGCGACCCACGCGCCCGTGCGGTTCGCGGCCTCGCTGATGAGCGGCAGCGGCGCGCGGCGCAGATAGTAGTGCGCGAGCGCGGCGATGAAAGCGTCGCCCGCGCCGATGGTGTCCTTCACTTGAACCCGAACCCCGCCGTGCGCGCTCGACGCCGCTCCGGTTACTAAGAGACTCCCATGCTCTCCCCGCGTGATCGCAACCAGTTCGAGCTTGAATTGATCGAGCAGCCGCTTCGCCATCTTTTCTTCCGTGTCCGCGTTGAGCCGCAGCATCCGGCCGAGGGTGGATAGTTCCGGTTGATTCAACTTGACGATGGTCGCGAGTGTCAGCGAGCGTTCCAGCATTTCGACGTTGAAAAAAGAGTGGCGCAGGTTAACATCGAAGATGCGCAATGCGCCGGGGCGGGTCGCTTCGAGAAAGCGTATGATCGTCCGGCGCGCACGTTCGACGCGCTGCCCGAGCGTGCCGAAGCAGACGACGTCGGCCTTGTCGGAGAGTTCCACCCAACCGTTCGTCCATTCGAGATAATCCCACGCGGAGTTTTCATTCAACGCAAAATTCGCCTCGCCTCGCTCGTCGAGCCGCACGCCGACCGTGCCCGTCGGATGTCCGCCGTCAACCTGTAGATACTCGGTCGAGACGCCGAGCGCACTCAATCGTGCAAGCGCGTCCCGGCCCAACTCGTCGTGGCCGATCCGGCTGGCAACCGCCGACTCGTTGCCGAGCAGCCGCGACATGCAGGCGAAGTTGGTCGGCGCGCCGCCGAGTTGTCGGCCGCCGGGTAGAAAGTCCCAGATCAATTCGCCGAGGCCGACCATGAGCGGCACGGGGCGATGATCTGATTTGTGAGCTTGCGCCTTCATCGTGAGTCCGCACCGGCCGCCTCTGCTTCGCCGGCTTCGTAGGCTTTGAGTCCCGCCTCGCATCTCTGTGCGGGCGAAGCGCTGATGAGCTTGAAGAGGTCTCGTTCGTCGGAGAAGTCCGTGACGCCCGTCACCTCTGCGAGCGCGTTGATGTAGGCGCGCGCCATTCCGAGTCTATTCAGATATTGCTCGGCCGCCCAAATGGCATCGAGATCGTTTGAATAGTCTGGAATCTCGCGCCGCTGCGGGCCTTTCCCGGTTTGCACGAAGCCGTAGAACTTCAACGCGCCGCTCTCTCTGGAAGGTTCGATCCGCGTCCAGCCCATCACGCGCTCGGCGAATTGTATGTGCAGAAGGTCTTTGTAGTGCTCCATCTCTTTGCTCTATCCTTGTGCCCCGGCGGCGATTCGATACTCTGCCGGAGATAATATCTTATGCAGCCGCTTCCCATTGATTCGCTCCTGCCGGAAATCGTCGAATCTTTACGCGCGACGCCCCGTCTGGTGATCGAAGCCCCGCCCGGTGCGGGCAAAACGACACGCATTCCGCCCACGCTGCTCGATGCGGGTCTCGCCGCCGCAGGCGAGATATTGATTCTGGAACCGCGCCGGATCGCCGCGCGGCTGGCGGCGCGGCAGGTGGCGTTCGAGCGCGGCGAAACTCTCGGCGAAGCGGTCGGCTACGAAGTGCGTTTCGAGAAGGCTACGGGAGCGCGGACGCGACTGAAGTACCTGACCGAAGGCATCCTCACGCGCCGTTTGCTGTCCGACCCGCAACTCTCGAACGTGTCCCTCGTCATCCTCGATGAATTCCACGAACGCCATTTGGAAGCCGACTTCGCGCTCGCCCTGTTGAAGCGCTTGCAGCAGCGTTCGCGCCCACACCTGCGCATCATCGCCATGTCCGCGACCCTCAACGCCGACCCCATCGCACGCTTCCTCGGCGATTGTCGCATCCTGCGCTCCGAAGGGCGGCGCTTCGAGGTGGGCATCGAACACCTGACCCGGCCGGACGACAGGCCGCTCTCTGCACAGGTGCAGTCCGCGGTGCGCCGCCTGCTCGACGAAGGACTCGACGGCGACGTGCTGGTTTTTCTTCCGGGCGCGTCGGAAATCAGGCGCGCGCTCGAAGCCTGCGCCCCGCTCGCTGCGGAATTTGATCTGCTCGTGCTGCCGCTCCACGGCGAATTGTCTCTCGCCGAACAAGACCGCGCGGTGCGCCCCGCCGAGCGACGCAAGATAATTTTGTCCACCAACGTCGCGGAGAGTTCGGTGACGATTGAAGGCGTGGTCGCGGTCGTTGATTCGGGGCTGGCGCGCATCGCCGAACATTCTCCGTGGTCGGGTCTGCCGACCTTCAGCGTGGGGCGCATCAGCCGCGCCTCCGCCGTGCAGCGCGCGGGCAGGGCAGGGCGTCTGCGCGCGGGGCGCGCCTTGCGGCTCTACACGGCGCAGGATTTTGCCGCACGCGCGCCCTACGACGTGCCGGAAATTCTTCGCTCCGATCTCGCGGCGGCCGCGCTTGAGTTACACGCCCTCGGCATCACAGACCTCAACGGCTTCGACTGGTTTGAAGCGCCGCCCGCTCACGCGCTCGAACAGGCAGAATCTTTATTGAAGAGTTTAGGCGCGCTCGACGACGAGCGCAAAGTGACGGCGACCGGAAGAAGCATGCTCCGCCTGCCGCTCCATCCGAGACTCGCGCGCGTCGTTGTCGAAGCCGGGTCGCGGGGCGTCGGGGGTGCGGCCTGCGTCGTCGCCTCACTGCTCGGCGAGCGGGACATACGCGCCCGCCAACTGTTGTCGAAATCGCCCGGAGTCGAAACTGCGGCGCGTCCCAAAGTTCACGGTAAATCCGACCTGCTCGATTTGCTCGACCTGTTTACGGAGGCGGCCGCCACAGGCTTCGCGCCGGAGAGCCTGCGCAGGTTGAATCTCAACCCGAAGGCCGTGCAGAACGTCGAGCGCGTGCGGCGACAATTGGAGCGGCTCGTGAAGACCGTGCAGAACGAGCGAAACTCCCCCGCCGACGAAGAGACGGAGTTGCTGATTTCGATCCTTGCAGGTTATCCCGACAGGGTCGCGCGGCGTCGCAAGTGGGCGGGCAACAGGTCGGACGACAATCTCGAACTCTCTATGGCGGGCGGCGGTTCGGCGACGCTCGCGCCTGAGAGCCTCGTGCGCGCGGAAGAATTTCTCGTGGCCGTGGACGCGGAGGAGCGACGCGGCAAGGGCGCGATGCGCGGCGCTTCGACGCTGGTGCGTCTCGCCAGCGCCATTGAACCCGAATGGCTGCTCGATCTGTTCGCGGAGCGGATACGTGAGACGAGCCACGTCGAATGGAACGCGCAAACGGAGCGCGTCGAAACCGTGAATCGTCTGATCTACGAAGAACTCACGCTCGATGAAAGTCGAAAAAGCGTGGCCGGGAGCGAAGCGGTCACAAGCGTCTTGGCGGAAGCCGCGCTCGCGGCCGGGTTTGAAGATTTAATTGATCGAGAGGCCGCGAGTCGCTTCCTCGCGCGAGTTGAAGTGACACGAGGGGCGTGTCCCGAACTCGTTTTGCCGAGTCTCGACGAAGAGGACGTGCGCGCGAGCCTGTCTGTTCTCTGCGAAGGCCGCAGCAGTTTTGCGGAACTGCGGGAGGCCGTGCGTGCCGGCGGCTTACTGCAAGTCCTGCGTGCGCGGCTCAGCGCGGAGCAAGCGAGCAGGCTGGCGCAGATGGCTCCTGAGCGCGCGGCTCTGGCGCGGGGGCGGATGGTGCGCATCAATTATGAGAGACACAAATCGCCCTGGATCGCGTCGCGTCTGCAAGACTTCTTCGGGATGAAAGAAGCCCCGCGCATCGCGGGCGGGCGCGTGCCGCTGGTGCTGCACCTGCTTGCGCCCAACGGCCGTGCCGTTCAGGTCACTACGGATTTGGACGGATTCTGGGCGCGACACTACCCGGCGCTCCGACGCGAACTGGGTCGGCGCTACCCGCGTCATGCGTGGCCTGAAAATCCTCTCGATCCGCGCGAGCCATAAACGTGACGGCACGCGCGCAGTCCAGCTTGTGCGACGAAGCCGACTTCGCCGCCGGTGCATGTTGTCTGCCATTTATTCTTGCGTTAAGGTGAGAAGAAGTCTGAGGCCAACATTACGAGGTAAGTGAAGAATGGAAGGACAAGGGGGAGGTGCCGGCGACGCAGATACGCCGACCCTCATCATGTCTGCGCGCCGCCGCTGGGCTGTGACGGCGGGCGTCATGACGGGGATGTTTCTCGCCGCGCTCGAAGCGACCGTGATCGGCACGGCGATGCCCACCGTCATCGCGGCGCTCGGCGGGTTGAATCATTACAGTTGGGTCTTCTCGGCTTATTTGATCACTTCGACCGTGACCGTGCCCGCCTGGGGCAAACTCTCCGACCTGTACGGGCGTCGCCTGTTTTATCAAATCGGCATCGCCATCTTTCTGCTCGGCTCAGTCCTATCGGGAATGTCCGGTTCGATGACGCAGTTGATCGTCTTTCGCGCGATTCAGGGCTTGGGCGCGGGCGCGCTCGTGCCGCTCGGCATGACGATCATCGGCGACATCTTCACGGTCGCGGAGCGCGCGCGGATGCAGGCTTACTTCAGCGGCGTGTGGGGATTTGCCAGCGTCATCGGGCCTGTCCTCGGCGGACTCATCACTGACCAATGGTCTTGGCGGTGGGTCTTCTACATTAATCTCCCGGTCGGACTCGTGGCTGCACTGATCATCGGGCTGGCTTTGAGAGAGCCTGTGCGACGGGAGCGTCCCTCGATAGATTACGCCGGAGCCGCGCTGTTGATGGCCGCCATCACGCTCCTGATGCTCGCGCTCGTGGAGGGCGGGGCGAGCCTCTCGACGCTGTTGACCGCGCGCAATCTCGCGCTCGTCGCAGGGGCGGCCGTGCTCTCCCTCTGCTTCGTGTGGGTCGAACGCCGCGCCGCCGATCCGCTCATCCCGTTCCAACTGTTTCGCAATCGCGTGGTGACGGTTTCGGTCGTCGCGGGCTTCCTCGCGGGCGTAGGCATGTTCGGCGCGATCTCCTTCGTGCCGCTGTTCGCGCAGGGCGCTTTGGGCGCGACGGCGACGGAGGCGGGGTCGCTGCTGACGCCGCTCCTGCTCAGTTGGGTCGTGATGTCGATCATCGGCGGGCGTTTGTTGCTGAGAGTGGGCTTTCGCCCGACGTGTATCGTGGGCTTTGCCCTGATGACGTTCGGGTTCGTGCTGCTCTCTACCTTCCAGAGAGAGACGGCGCGGTTCTGGCTCTACGTGGATTTGATTCTGATCGGCGCTGGCCTCGGCCTGACGATGTTGACCTTGCTCATCGCGGTGCAACAGTCCGTCGCGCGTACTCAACTGGGGATCGCCACTTCGCTCAACCAGTTTTCCCGTTCCATCGGCGGCGCGGTCGGGGTGGCCGTCATGGGCGCGGTGTTATCGGCGGGTCTGGCCGCGCGACTCGGCGAAGTCGCGCGCGACGGAAGCGGCGTGCTCACCATTGAACGCGCCGCAGAGTTGGCCGCGAACCCGAACGCGCTGATCGATCCGCAGGCACAGGCCGCTCTGCCTCCGGGCGCGCTCGACGCGCTGCGCGAAGCGTTGGCCGGGGCTATTCATAATGTCTTCTGGATGGGAACCGTGCTGGCCGCGCTCGCGCTTCTGGTCTCGCTCTATTTGCCGCGCGCGGGCAAAGGGGCGAGCGCGCCGCCGACCGAAGCCGAGTGTGATGCGGACACGGGCGAGCGTCTGGTGATGGCCGAACTCACGACCATTGACCCGGAGCACGAGCCGGTCGCGTCTCGCGGCGATTAGACTTCAAGGCCGCGGGCGGATGGTTAGACGCTCGGATATTTAGCGAGCGCTTTATTGAACTTCTCCAGTACGTTGGTCAACTCATTTTGAATATTGACGCTCTCGTCCTTCAGCTTTTTCTCCGCGATGTCTTCAATCATGTGCATGGCGGTCGCCTTCCATAAGGTCAGCGTGATTCCGGTCATGCTGCTGCGCGCTGCGCTGTACATATAATCGGGCGTCTCGGAAACTTTCCTCAGCAAACCTCGCAAGTCGTCCACTGTTTCAACGCGCGGCGACTTGGACGCCGCCTGGAGCAGTGCGATGACATGCTCAAGCTCTTTCCGGTTCGTCAGAAATAAATCTTGCAGAGTTTTTACCGTCTCCGGCTGCCCGTCGCCCGTGCCATCCTCAAACAAGACCGCCCCGAAGGTCAGAGGCTCGCGCGCCAGCGAAGAGTTGGGGAAAAATGCATAGTCGTATTTATACACTTCGCCCGGCATCAATGCCGTTCTGGTATCCGACATGATGAAAGAAAAGAGCAGGGCTTGCCCGTTCCTGTGATAGGACATGCTGAAACTATAAATCTTCTTGTCGCTGACATTCTTTATTTTGATCAGCACATAGGGGTCACGGCGCGTGACGCTCAAGACCTGCAAGGCTTGAGTTTTGCTTTCAACCGTCGGCACGAACGCCGCGTCCACCGGCTGGAACGGTTCGGGCGTGGGTGCCGCTGAGTCAGCGCGTCCCAGGCTTGGCTGCTGCTGTGCCAACACAGGAGGTGCGACGTACGCGCTGACCACGAGACACAAGGGAATGAAGGTTTTAAGTTTCACGATCATATCCTCCGAAATTAGCGAAAGCAGTTTCACATCTGGATTAACCTGCGCCGGGCAAACACCTTCAACGCGGGAAGGATAAATCAATGTTGACAGAGATGCCATGCAGGCGTCGGGGTGAATGGGGTCGCCGGGTCGCGCCCTGCTTGATTTAGGTTGTGCGGAACAGATACCAATTGGCCGCAACTTGCTTCAACTCTTCGCGGATGAAAGCCCGGCTAGCTTGCGTGGTCAGGCGTTCGGGGCTTGCGGCCGTCACTTTACAGCCCTCACCATCGCCAGCTTCGACTCGCGCGCAAAACGCTTCTGTAACATCCGGCCTACCGGATAGCCTAACTGACTAAGCGGATAACGGGGGCGCGAGAACGCATACAAATCGTACCACACGGAATCGTCCTCTCGATTCCACTCGACGCTGAACCTTTCTTCTCCGACCTCCCCGTGTTCGGGCAACGTGCCGTAGGCGAACCCGTACCTTTCGACGCTGCCCGATTCTTTAATCAGGTACACGATGCGGCACGCATTCAGCGACCGGAATCCGAAATGACTGATAATGATCGCGACCGTCGTGCCGACTTCGAGAGGTGCGCCGGGCGGATAGATTCGACACCATCCGAAATTGAACATCTGCCATGAGCGAACGGCCGCGGCGGCTTTAGCAAAAGCCCCCTCCCCGGAGCCGAGCCTGACCCGGTTGTGATCGATGTCAAAGCCGGGCGGAGGCTGCCCGCGCGAAGCGCCAACTTCCGCGTATGAGAATGATTGCTGTCGCTGCACGGAGAGGAAACTTTCAATCGTCGTGGGGGAAGGTTCGCGTAGAAGAAACATTGTATTAGCCGGATGAACCGCAACCTTTAACGCCAAAACAAAGCCGGCAGCGGCGGGGCGTCGTCAAAGCGGCCTTCACCGGTTGAGCCGCCGGCCTCTCACTCTTAAGATTTTTAACTCCAATCCTGATCCGGCTTTTTCTGTAGGCGTGCGGCGGCGTCGATCACATCTTGTAACTCTACGGGGTCGCTGAACGGATCGGCATCGAGCACGGTCACGCGGTTCAGTTCTCTCTGCCAGCGGCGCAACTCTTCTACGTAGGGCATGTGTATGACGCGCCGCAGGTCGTCCTGCTCCTCCACCAGATCGCAGATGCCGTTATTCAACCATTTGCCGGTGTGCCAGTCGGGCATGTCCACGGCCGGGAACAGGCAGATGCCGTGCAGGTCTATGCCCTCGTTGACGGCTGCGAGCGACTCTTCCATGACATCCTTCAACCATGCCGCGCGGCCATGACCCAGCCCGCTCGTCTCTCCTATGATCATCGGCCTGCGGTATCTGTCCCAGACGAGACGCAAAAGATCGCAGAGCGGCTTGATGCGTTCGTCGCCGGGTTCGAGCGCCTGATGCGGCCCCTGTTCCCTGTATTCCATCTGGCCGAAAGAGTAGTTGTTCGCCCCGACGATGTCCAGAATCTCGGGCGCGCCGCCGAGTTCCGCGTGCTCTTTCCCGTAGATGATGTCCCAGGCCAGAAAAGTGTCCACGTAAGTTTCATGATGGGCGGCCGCGATCTGATCCGGCCGGTCTCGCGGAGCCACCACCTGCACCAGAGGGTCTATGTGAACCATGCGCGCCGACGGCTCGACCTCGCGGATGGCTTTCACCCCGGCGATGGCGGCCTTGCACAAGGCGAGGCGTAGCCTGAAACGATCCTCGCGGCTCTTTCAATACGCGGCGACCCAGCCCCACTCCCCGCCGCAAAACGAAAAGAATGTGATCTCGTTGATCGGCGTGAAGAAATACGGCGCGCCGAGACGCGCGACGACATACTCGGTTGCGGCGCGGCAATAACTGGCGAAGCGCGACACGAAGTTTTCGGAGAAGGGGTCGAGGTCATCCGGGTAGCCGTAATGGCAGAGGTCCCAGATGGGAAGTATTTGCGTGTGCCGTATCGCCTCGATCATGGGATCGATGGGCGAAAAGTCGTACTGCCCGCCCGTGTCCACGAGCGGCCAGGGTATGCCTTCGCGTGCGACGGCGATGCCCAGTTCGCGAAACATATCGTAATCGTGGCGCGCGTGTACGTGGTGGCGCGTCTCCTCCGTCAGGTTGCGTCGCCGCTTATCCTTCCAGAGAAAAGTTGAGCACTCGAAACCCGAAAGAAAGAAGGTGGGAAATATGCCCGGTCGTTTAGTCACACGGCTATGTTACCAGAACATTTTGTGCAGGATGCGTCGGGAAACTTGAGGAAGTATTTCGCACGGGAGCAGAAATGCATCAACACGGACATCGCCTTTTTCCTTTTCCCTTGTTTCGTGCTACCGTTTTTGCTTTCCTTCGAGACGCGGCGTCGCTCCGGAGTCGCGTGTTCGCCCGGCCGAAGAGATGTCGGCTTTATTAAATCGTCGGATGAACGTCCGGTTCGACGTTCGACTTTTAAGGAGACCTGCGATGAAGCGGTCGCTTCTGATATTTTTGCTGGCGGCAGGGTGTTGTTTGAGTGCGGCGTGCAAGGCGAAGAATCAGGGCGGCGACGCCGCGGCGGGCAACACCGGGAGCGCGAACGGCAAGACCGCTACTACGACGAGACCGGCGAAGTCCGATGTGGATTTCGCCAGGGAAGCGGTCGAGGGATTGCTCGCCGGCGACGCCGCGGTGGCCGGCGCTTTCGATTGGGAGAACTTGAAAGTGCCGGGCGCGGAGGCGGGCGAGGCTTACAAAGAGATGCCCGACGATGAGAACCGCGAGGAATTCCGGCACGTCTTTATCGAAAATTTCGCCGATTCGTTCGAACAATCCGGGGCGAGCGTGAGCGATTTGAAGAACTGGCGCGAAGAGGCGCGCACGGGCGACGTCACCACGGTCGCCGTCGACGCTGCGACGGGCAAGATCATGCGCGTCCGGGTCACGCGCCGCGACGGGCGGCAGTTGGTGTCGGAGTTGTCAATCGAGTAAGCGCGAGCTATCAGGGCAACATGATTAGACCTTTCCGCGGCAAGCACCCGCAAATTCATCCGAGCGCCTTCATCGAAGCGAGCGCGCAGGTGATCGGCGATGTCGAGATCGGCGAACAGTCGTCCGTCTGGTTCAACGCGGTCGTGCGCGGCGACGTGTTCTACATACGCATCGGCAACCGCACGAACATACAGGACGGCACGGTCGTCCACGTCACCAACGGCACGCACGCCACCATCCTCGAAGACGAAGTGACCGTCGGCCACAACGTCACGCTGCACGGCTGCCACATCGAACGCGGCTGCCTGATCGGCATGGGATCAATCGTAATGGACGACGTGCGCATCGGCGCCGAGTCGCTCGTCGCGGCGGGCGCGCTCGTCTCGCCAGGCACGATTGTGCCGCCGCGCTCGCTCGTCATGGGTGTCCCGGCGAAGGTCAAACGTCCCCTCACCGAAGAGGAAGTCAAAGGTCTCGCGCAGTACTGGAAGAACTACATCGAATATACGGAGCAGTACAAAAGTGAATCGTGAATCGTAAATCGTGAATAGACAAATCCCTTCTTCCTCTATTCACGATTTACGATTCACGATTCACGGCATTTCCTTATGTCAAAGACACAACCCGCGCGCGGGATGCGCGATTTTTTGCCTGCGGACGTAAGAAGGCGCGAGTATGTGATGGGCGTCGTGCGCGAGGTGTATGAGCGTTACGGGTTCGAGCCGTTGGAGACGCCGGCGGTCGAGAACATCGAGACGCTGACGGGCAAGTACGGCGAAGAGGGCAATCAACTCATCTTCAAAATCCTGAAGCGCGGCGAGGGCGAGCGCACGGGCGCGGCCGACCTCGCCCTGCGCTACGATTTGACCGTGCCGCTGGCGCGCGTCGTAGCGGAGTACGGCGAGCGCCTGCCGAAGTTTTTCAAACGCTACCAGATGCAGCCCGTGTGGCGTGCAGACCGTCCGGCGCGCGGTCGCTTCCGCGAGTTTTATCAATGCGACGTTGACGCCATCGGCTCACGCTCGATGATCGTTGAGGCGGAAATCTGCGCGGCGGCGTCAGACGCGCTGATGCAACTCGGATTCACGAATTTCACGATTCGACTGAATCACCGGCAGGTGCTCGCGGGCGTGCTCGAACAGGCGGGCGTTGCGCCCGAACTGCACGGCGATGCGCTGGTCGCGCTCGATAAGCTCGATAAGATCGGCGCGGAAGGCGTCGCGCGTGAGTTGATCGAGCGCGGCGTCGCAGGCGAGGCGAGCGTGCATCTGCTGCGCTTTTTTGAAGGCGTGGCCGGAATAGAAAAAGCGTCCGAAGCGGTTGACGTGGACGCGCTCGGCACGGAGCGCGCGGGCTTCAACGCGGCGATGCTCGGCCGGCTCGTCGAATTCCTTGGCGAACACGAAGCGGGCGCGCGGGGCGTCGATGAGTTGCGACAGATTTTGCAGTTCGCGGAAGCGTCAGGCGCGGGCGGGCGCATAAAGATCGATCCGAGTCTGGCGCGCGGACTCTCTTATTACACGGGCGCGATCATGGAGATCAGCGTGCCCGATCTGGCGGGCAGTCTCGGCGGCGGCGGGCGTTACGATAACCTCGTCGGCATGTTCTCGAAGCAGCAAGTCCCGGCGTGCGGCTTCTCGCTCGGCCTTGAGCGTATCATCGTCGTGATGACGGAGCGCGGGATGTTCCCGGCGGACTCGGAGCGGGCTGCGGCGGACGTGTTGGTGACGATCTGGGATGAGTCGGCGGCGATTGATGCGCTCGCATTGGCGCGTGAGTTGCGCGCGGGGGGCTTGCGTGTGGACGTTTACCCGGAGCGCGGGGAGAAGGTCGGCAAGCAGTTCAAATATGCTTCGGCGCGGGGCGTGCCTTTTGTCGCCGTGGCGGGGCCGGATGAGCGCGCGCGCGGCGAGGTCGCTTTGAAAGATATGCGTTCGGGCGAGCAGCAGACCGTGGGGCGCGGCGTGGCGGCGGCGACGTTGAAGAAGTTGCTCGCAGGCAACGGCGGCAGTTAAATTTCACAAACAAATTTTCAGAGTTGAACGGCGCGGCGCGGGTCTCGCGTTCAGGTATCAACGGCAATTCGGGAATAAACATGCTGGATAATTTAGGCAATCTGGAGCGGACGCATTCGTGCGGAGCGTTGCGCGCGGAGCACGTGGGGCAGACCGTCGTGCTGATGGGCTGGGTGGCGCGGCGGCGCGACTTCGGGCCGCTGACCTTCTTCGACCTGCGAGACCGCGACGGCATCACGCAGGTCGTCTTCAACGAGGAGACGGCGCGCGAGGCGCACGCGAAGGCGAAGCAGCCGCGCGGCGAGTATGTCATCGCGTGTACGGGCGAAGTGGTGTTGCGCGAGGAGGGACAGCGCAACCCGAAGATTGCGACGGGCGCGGTGGAGGTGCAGGCGCGCTCGCTTTTGATTTTGAACGACGCGCGCACCACACCCTTTCAACTCGAAGTGGCGGGCGGCGAGACGCTGGCGGCGGAAGATTTGCGCCTGAAGTATCGCTATCTGGATTTGCGTCGCCCGCAGTTGCAGGCCAATTTGCGTATGCGCCACCGGATGCTCTCGGAGATTCATCGTTACATGGATGAACAGGGCTTCACCGAGATCGAGACGCCGATCATGATCAAATCGACGCCGGAAGGCGCGCGCGATTACGTCGTGCCGTCGCGCACGTTCCCGGGGAAGTTTTACGCGCTGCCGCAGTCGCCGCAGTTGTTTAAGCAACTGTGCATGATCGCGGGGCTGGACAAGTATTACCAGATCGCGCGCTGCTTCCGCGACGAAGACCTGCGCGCAGACCGCCAGCCGGAGTTTTCCCAACTCGACGTGGAGATGAGTTTCCCCACGCTCGAACGAATTTACGCGCTCGTCGAAGGCTACTTCGCGCGCGTCTTCCGCGCCTGCATCGGCGTCGAACTGCCCACGCCCTTCCCGCGCCTCTCTTACGCAGAGGCGATGCGCCGCTACGGCAGCGACAAGCCCGACCTGCGTTTCGGAATGGAACTGCAAGACCTCGCGCCCGCACTTGAACGCACGACCTTCGCCCCGTTCGCCTCCGCGCTCGCGAGCGGCGGCGAGGTGAAGGGCATCGTCGTCCGGAGCGGCGCGGGACTATCGCGCAAGGCGCTCGACGAGTTGCAGGAGCATGCGAAGCGTTACGGCGCGGGCGCGCTGGCCTGGATCAAGTTGGGCGAAGAAGTCTCGTCTTCGCTGTTGAAGGCTCTCGGCGAGGAGACGATCAAGGGCATGGCCGGCGTGGCCGGAGCGGAACAGGGCGACGCCGTGCTCATCGTCGCAGGCAAGGCGAAGACGGTCGCGGCGAGCCTCGGCGCGTTGCGTGTAGAGATCGCTAAGCGCGAGAAGCTGATCCCCGAAGGTGTCTACGCGCCGCTCTGGGTGACGGAGTTTCCGATGTTCGAGTATGACGAGGAAGGGGATCGTTACTATGCGATGCACCATCCGTTCACCTCCGCGCTCGACGAGGACTTGCCGCTGCTGGAGCGCGCGGTCGAAGGCGGCGAGACGCGGTTGCTCGGCCAACTTCGCGCGAAGGCTTACGACACGGTGATCAACGGCGTGGAGGTGGCGGGCGGCTCGATTCGTATTCACCGGCGCGACGTGCAGCGGCTCATCTTCAAGGCGCTCGGCATGACGGAGGAGACAGCACGCGAGCGTTTCGGGTTCTTCCTCGATGCGCTTGAGTTCGGCACGCCGCCCCACGGCGGCATCGCCTCCGGCATCGAGCGCACGATGATGGTCTTAGCCAACACGGAGAACATACGCGACGTGATGGCCTTTCCGAAGACGGCCTCGGCCGCCGACCTGATGATCGACGCGCCCGGCGAGGTTGACCCGCACATGCTCGAAGATTTGCACATCAAGATTAAGTAAGCCCGGCGCGGCACCGCGAAGGAGAAGCAAAGGAGTGGCAAGGTCACGATGACAATGAAACGTCTCATCTCTCAGACGCTCGCGCTGCTGCTGATGTGGTCGCTCTGCGCCGCCCACGTGCCGGCGCAAGCTCCACCGGCAACGACGAACGCGCCGCGGCGCATCGCCGTGCGTGCCGCGCGAATGCTCGACGTGCGCAGCGGCCAGATCGTCGCGAACGCCGTCGTCGTTATCGAGAATGGGCGCATCCAGTCGGCCGGAAGCGGACTGGCGATCCCTGCGGGCGCGGAAGTGATAGACCTCGGCGGCGCAATGCTCTTGCCCGGCCTCACCGATAGTCACACGCACCTGTTGCAGAACTACGACAAGCGCATCGGCGGCGACGACCCGAACATGATCCTGACCGTGACGCAACTCGGCACGACGCGCCGCGCCCTGCTCGGCGCGTTGCAGGCGCGCGAGATGCTGGAAGCGGGATTCACGGCCGTGCGCGATTTAGGCAACTCCGGCTGGAACGGCGATGTCGCGTTGCGCGATGCGATCCGTGCGGGCTGGGTTGTGGGGCCACGCCTCTTCGCTTCGACGCGCGCCCTTTCGGCGGCAGGCGGGCAGTTCGGCAATGTTTCGGCGGAGATGCAGAAGGTCATCGAGCAGGAGTATGTGGCGGTGAGCGGCGTCGAGGAAGCGCGGCGCGCCGTGCGGCAGGCGTTCTACGACGGCGCGGATTTGATCAAGGTGATCGTCAACACGGGGGTGCGCGTCATGTCGCTCGAAGAGTTGAAAGTGATCGTCGAAGAGGCGCACAGGGTCAACCGCAAGGTGTCTGCGCACGCCATCGGCGACGCCGCGACGCGCATGGCCGCCGAGGCGGGCGTCGATTCAATCGAGCACGCTTACACGATCCCGGACGACGCGCTCAAGATGATGGCGGCGAAGAAAATCTTCCTCGTCCCGACCGATTTCCCCTCGGAGTTTTATCTGCCGCCAAACCTCTCGACGCCCGCCGAGCGCGAGGCCGCGCTGAAAAATATCAAGGGATTTACGAGCGGCAGCCGCGAGCGTCTGGCGCGCGCCATCAAACTGGGCGTGCGCGTCTCCGCCGGTTCCGACGCCTATTACGCCGAGCCGGGGCAGACGCGCGGGCAGACCAGCAAACTCATGTTTCGCGCCTACGCCGAGTCCGGCATGACGCCGCTTGAGATCATACGCGCCGCGACGATCAATAACGCCGACTTGTTCGCGGGCGAGCGCGCCACGTTCGGCAGCATCGAGGCGGGCAAGTTCGCAGACCTGATCGCCGTCGCGGGCGACCCGCTGAAAGAGATCACGGAACTTGAGCGCGTGCGTTTCGTGATGAAGGGCGGCGTGGTGATCAAAGACGAGTTGACGGCGCGCGGCGCGGCGGCGGTGCGTCCGGCGAAGTAAAGTTTTGCGAAGCACGGTTAAGGCAGAAGAAGGGGGACGGCTTATCGTCACGATCCGGCGCGCGCAAGTCGAGGAGATGCTGGCGCACGCGCGCGCCGTGCGCCCCGAAGAGTGTTGCGGCCTCGTCGGCGGCGACCGTGAAGGCGTCGGGGCGTCCGTGTATCGTCTGCGCAACATCGCGCCCGACCCGCGCGTGGCCTACGACGGCGACCCGCAGGATTTGTGCGAGGCGCAACGCACGATGCGCGCGCGCGGCGAGCAACTGCTCGCCGTCTACCACTCGCATCCGCGCGAGGCCGCGCCCGTGCCTTCCGAGTCGGACGTGCGTCTGGCCTACCACCCGTCGGCCGTCTACTTCATCATCGGCATCGAAGACGGCGGGGCGGGCGCGGGAGACGCCGCTGCGGCGAGCCTCCATGCGTTTCGTATTTTTAGGAGCGAAAAACTCTGGGAGGGGGTAGAATACGTCATCGTCGAAAGTTGAATTGGGGCGAACCCGCGCCGCGCAGAGTTCGTAATAGTGGCTATGTCGGAGAAGCGAAGCAAGTACGATACAGACCCGCTCGATCCTGATTTCGTCCGCCAGACCGAAGATATCAGCCGGGGCGGGGCGCGCGAGACGGCGCGCACCTCGAACGAACAGGCGCGCCTGAACCCGGACGCCGACGCGCCCACGCGCCGCATCGACGATCCCCTGTCGCAACCCTACCCGTCCATTTTCGTGCCGCCGACTCAGACGCCGCCGGCGTATCAACAACCCACTTACCAACAACCGACTTATCAGCAGCCGACTTATCAGCAACCCACTTATCAGCAGCCTTCGCCCGCTAACTTAGGCCACACCGCGCCGATGTCGGGCGCGCCGCACGCCGCGCAGAGACCCGCGCCGCCCACGTCGCGCCCCGTCGCGGGCGTCGGCATCCCGGAAAATCTGGCGCTCGTGCTGCCCTACGTGCCTTTTTACATCGGCATCGTCGGCGCGATCATCGAACTGCTGCTCGTGCCGCGCACGGAGACGCGCGTGCGTTTCCACGCGGCGCAGGGGCTGGCTCTGCAACTCGCGATCCTGGTTGTCTCGCTGATTCTGGGGTTTCTCGGCGACCTCTCAGGCGTCGGCCTCGGCCGCACATTTTTCTCCATTGCCGCCAGCATCTTCCTCATCATCTCGATCATACGTGTCTGGAAAGGCGAGACGCACCACCTCGCCCCCCTCGACGAAGCGACCTCATGGCTCTACGAACGCATCGAGCCGCGCAAATAGAGGCCGCAAGTTAAAGACGCCGGGCGTTCGGTGATCCGCGCTCGCGGAATTCGCATCGTCAATCCTACGGCACGATCACTTCATCGAATAACTTCCCCGAACGGTCTTTTAGCCGCTTACGGCTGTGAAGTTTTACCGTCTTCCGGCCTCCGCTTTCTTTTGCCGTTGCTCCAGCGCGTTTTGTGATAATCTCGCGCGTGTCTCTCCATACGGACTTCGACCGTCGTTAATCCAACTCACCGAGGTGCAGTCTCTTGGCTTTGCTTCTCAAACTCCGCGCGCGTTTGCTGCTCGTCGCCGTCGTCGCTCTCGCCCTGTCTCAACTCGCGTTGCCCGTCGAAAGTTTAGCGCAGCGAAGTCGCCGCCCGCGTCGCGTCTCCCGGCCGCCGATAGTGGCGGGCGCGAATGCTTCGACGGCGCAGCAGGACGCGCGCGTGGCGCAGATCGCGTCTGAATATTTGCGTGGTCACTTCGCTTTTTACCCGTCAGAGGCGACCGCCCTCGGCGTGCATGAGTTCGACAACGTGCTCGAAGCGCGCGACGCGGATTCCATCGCGCGTGAGGTGAGGCGTCTGCGCGGCACGCTCGCCGCGCTCGGGCGCGTGCCGGAATGGAGGTTGTCGGCCGAAGCGCGCTACGATTATCTAGTGCTGCAATCGCACGCGCGCGCCGAGTTGCTCGAACTCGAAGACGTGCGTATGTGGCAGCGCAACCCGAACGTCTATAACCAACTGCTCGCGTCGGGCGTGGACAACATTTTGAAGCGCAATTACGCGCCCATCGCTGTGCGCTTAGACGCGCTCGTGGCGCGCGAGCGGCAGATCGCGCGGCTGCTCGCGGATGCCCGCGCCAATTTGCAGAACCCGCCACGCATCTATACCGAGACGGCCATCGCGCAGGTCGGCGGGAGCATTGATTACTTCACGACGGTCGTGCCGCAGATGTTCGAGCGCGCGGGCGGCGGGCGTCTGCCGGCGGCGCGGCGCGCAGAGTTTGAGACGACGAACGAAAGCGTCGTCCGCGCGCTCAACGCTTTCAGGGAGTGGCTGCGGATCGATCTCTTGTCGCGCTCGAACGGCGACTATGCTATCGGCGCGGAGAACTACCGGCGCAAACTGCTCTACGAGGAGATGGTGGAGACGCCGCTCGCACAGTTGATTCGCGAGGGCGAGCGCGAGTTGCGCCGGACGCAGAACGAGATGCGCGCGGTGGCCGAAGAGATCGCGCCGGGTCGCGACTTGATGAACGTCATCCGTGCGCTGGGGCGTGAGCACCCTTCGGCCGACGGCCTCGTCGGCGAGACGCGCGCCGAGTTGAATCGTATCCGCGCCTTCGTCCACACGCAACAAATTTTGACTCCGCCCGCGAGCGAAAATTTGCAGGTGGCGGAAACGCCTGAGTACGCGCGTTCGACGAGTTTCGCTTCGATGGACACGCCGGGCGCGTTCGAGCGCGTCGCGACCGAGGCTTATTATTACGTGACGCCGCCCGACCCCGCGTGGGACGCGCGCCGCAAAGAGGAGCATCTCAGTTTTTACAATCGCTACTCGCTCCCCATCGTCTCGATTCACGAAGTCTATCCCGGCCACTACTATCAACTGCTCGCCGCGCGTCGCTCGCCTTCGCGCGTGCGCGCGGTGCTCGGCGCGGGGAGTTTCATCGAAGGCTGGGCGCACTACGCGGAGCAGATGATGTTGGACGAAGGCTTCGGCGGCAACAACCCGAAGTTGAAACTGGCGCAGTTGCAGGCCGCTCTGTCGCGCCTGTGTCGCTACCTCGTCGGCCTCAAGATGCACACCGGAGGGTTGAGCTACGAAGGCGGCGTCGAGTTCTTCATGCGCGAGGGCTATATGGAGCGCGCCAACGCCGAACGCGAAGCACGGCGCGGTACGCTCGACCCGACTTATCTCATCTACACGCTCGGCAAGATGGAGATTTTAAAGTTGCGCGAGGAATACCGCGCACGCGCGGGCGCGTCGTTCCGGCTCGGTGAGTTTCACGACCGGCTGCTCGCATACGGCAGCCCGCCCGTCAGGATTTTGCGCATGGCTCTGCTCGGCGATGCGGCCGCGCCGTCGCGCTCGACACCGGCACATGATGCGACCGAGGATCGCACGAACGTCGTAGAGTTTTCCGTGCTGGCGACGGGCGCGATGAGCAGGCACGAGGGCGGGCGCACAGTCGAGTTGATCACGAATGAAAACGACTGGCGTCGCGCGTGGGCGTTGGTCGGCGGCGGACGCCCGCAGCCTGAGATCAATTTCAATTCTCGCGCGTGCATCGTCGTCTATCAGGGGCAGAAGCCGACGGGCGGCTACAGCATCGAGATCGCCGAGATCAGGCGTGATGGCACTGTGCTTGCAGTGAATGTTCGCGAGCGGCGTCCGGCGTTCGGAGACGTTACAACACAGGTCATCACGTCGCCGTTTGTCGCCGTCTCGATTCCGCGCCCGCCGCAGGGCGCGAGCGTCAGATTGACGGGCGACGGGCAGGGCGGAGTTGAGCCGGAAACGCAACAAAACCGCAAGATTATCATCAGGCCGCAAGGGCGGCGCGGGCGTCGGCGCAGAGGTTGAGGGGCGGCCGAAAGAGGCCAACCTGCGAGTGACCGAATTCATCAAAGTGGCGTCGGAATAATACACGTCGCGCATGGCGCGAATCGTTTCCGGCGTTTAACAATCAACGCTCTCCCGTTGCAGAGATCGGCGCAGGTGAAGTTACCGGCGTCGGCAGAGTTTTCCAGGTTTCGGGGGGAGATGCTTTTCGTAGCAGAGCGGCGCGAACCCCTCGTTCAGGTCGAGAGGAACTTCGCGCCGCTCTTTTAGTTTGCATCTGTTCAGACAGGGACGCGGACACACGATAACGGGTTCGCGTGTTATCGAAGGAGAGAGCATGAAAAATATTAACTACCGTAATCAAAGCCGCGCACGCGGATTTTTCGCGTGGCTGATGGTCTTGACCGTCGCCCTGATGCCGCTCGCGGCGCTTGCGCAGGGCACGCGGATCGTCGCGCCGAAGAATGGCTATAAGATTCAGGACGACGTGCAGGCCGGGCAGCAGGCCGCGCGCGAGGCCGAGCAGCAGTTGCCGCTCCTCAACGACTACGAGGTGCAGAATTACGTCGAGCGCATCGGCCAGCGTCTGGTCGCGGCTATCCCTGGCGAGTTCAGTCATCCTGAGTTTCGCTACAGCTTCAAGGTCGTCAACGCTCGCGACATCAACGCATTCGCTTTGCCGGGCGGCCCGATGTACCTCAACCGCGGCATGATCGAGGCGGCGCGTTCGGAAGGCGAGATGGCGGGCGTGATGGCGCACGAGATCAGCCACGTCGCCTTGCGCCACGGTACGGCGCAGGCCACGAAGGCGCAGAAGTATTCCATCCTCGGCGGCATCGGCGCGATTGCCGGTGCGGTCATCGGCGGCGGACTTGGCAGCGTCATCGGGCAGGGATCGCAGACGGCCGTCGGCGTCTACTTCCTGAAGTTCGGGCGCGAATATGAGACGCAGGCCGACATCCTCGGTGCGCAGATCATGGCGCGCGCCGGCTACGACCCGCGCGATCTGGCGCGCATGTTTCAGACCATTCAGCAGCAGGGCGCGCGTGGCGGCCCGGAATTTTTGAGCAGCCACCCGAACCCCGAAAACCGCTACGCGCGCATCAATCAGGAAGCGCAATTGCTCGGCGCGGTGCGCAGCCCCCTCGGCAACACGCGCGACTTCCAACTCGTGCAGGCTCGCCTGCGCGGACAGGGGCGCGCGCCTTCGATGGGCGAGATCGCGCAGGGACAAGGTCAGAGCGGGCAGAACTATCCGACCGGCACGCGGCGCGGTCAGGTGGCCTATCCTTCGACGCGCTACCGTCAGATCAATAGTCAACTGTTTCGCCTGAGCGTGCCCGACAACTGGCGCGACTACGCGGGGCAGAACTCTGTGACGCTCGCGCCCGAAGGCGCGGTTGATCAAAACGGCGTCACGCACGGCGTCATCCTCGGCATCGATCAGTCGCAGAGCCGGAACTTGCGGCAGGCGACCGACCAGTACATCAACGAGGTCTTGCAGGGCAACCCGTACTTGCAGGCGCGCAGCGGCTACACACGCACGACCGTCTCCGGGCGCGCGGGGCTGGCGACGACGCTCACAGGCCGCTCGCCCGTCACCGGGCAGACCGAAGTGGTGACGGTTGTCACGACGCTGTTGCGCGACGGCAGCATCTTCTACATGAACTACGTCACGCCGCAGTATGACCAGCGCAACTACCAGAGTGCGTTCAATCAGATTCTGCGTAGCATTCAACTGAACGACTAAAGGGTTCGGCGAAACTCTTTAGCGTCATAAACAGGGAAGGCCGGTTCGCGAGATACGAACCGGCCTTCTTTCTTTTTGTTTGCGTGCTATGCGCGCCGTCTATCCGATGAGCGGCATCTTCGCGCCGCACTCCGGGCAGAACTTGGTGACGGCTTCCGGTTGATGCCCGCAGCCCTGACACGTAGGGCGCGGCGGCTTCGTCGGCGTGCCGCATTCGGGGCAGAACTTGGCCTTGCCGACATCCGTGCCACACGAGACGCAGGCGAGCGTCTCGGCCGTGGAGGCGGCGGAGGTGTGCGCAGGGGCTTTCACGTGCGCGTCTGCGCCCATGTCGATTTTCGAGGCGTAGTCGGTCTGCCGCGCGCGTTCGTGAAGTTGTTCGCGTGCGGCTTCGGCCTTGGCCTGAGCGTGCGAGGATGCGAGTTCCTCCTGAAAGTCCGGCGCGCATTCTTCACACTGCCCGGCGCTCGCGTTCCAGCAGACTTCCGGGCACACCCAACGGCCGCAACGCGAGCATTGATGAAAATGCTGCTTGCCTTCTTCAACCGCGCGTGCGAGCGCGTCGTCGTGCGCCTTGCCGCCGACGGAGCGTTGGATGTCGTAAGCCGAGTTGCCGGCCGTGCTGGCCCAGCCGCCGAACAGATCGCCCGCCGCGCGCAGCAGAGACCCCGCCGTGCCGATGGCCGACGCCTCAAACCGCGACATGTAACCGTTGCCGCACTTGTCGCAATGAAACTTGAATTGATAACCACGATCCGTTGACAGATCATCGTAATTATTCACGAATTGCACCAACGCCATGCCGAAAACCTCCCGTAGCCTTTCAAGCGAATTAAGAATTGCCGATTAGATATTCCGTCGCGCGCCGACACTGGCGGCTCGCGTGCGCTGGATATTTTATTCGCTCAAACTTCACTTGTCACTGCTTTTCGCTTCGAGCCAGAGCGCCTCCATTTCGTCGAGCGTGGCGGCGTCGAGCGTCTGGCCGCGCGCTTCGAGGCCGCGTTCGATGTGGCGAAAGCGGCGTCGGAATTTACGGTTGGTCAACTTCAACGCGGCTTCGGGTTCAACCTTCAGGTGGCGCGCGATGTTCGTCACGACGAAGAGCAGGTCGCCCAATTCTTCGCGCACGCGCGCCTGCGTGGCCTCGCTCGTCGCGGCGTCTACGTCGTCCGCGTTGCTCTCTTCGATAGCGGCCTTGAGTTCGTCCACCTCTTCGTGCAGCTTGTCGAAAATCTGTTCGACGTTCTGCCAGTCGAAGCCGACGCGCGCGGCCTTCGTCGTCAACTGGTGCGCCTCCATGAGCGCGGGCGCTTTGGCCGAAACGCCGTCGAGGAGCGAAGCATCTTGCGCGGCGTCGCTCTTTCCCGCCGCGCGTTTCTCTTCGGCCTTGATCGCCTCCCAGTTGCGCAAGACCTCCGCCGAATCGGCCGCGCTCTCGCCCGCGAAGACGTGCGGGTGGCGGCGCACCATCTTCGTGTGGATGGCTTCCACCACGTCTTCAATCGTGAACTCGCCGCGCTCCGCCGCCACCTGTGCGTAAAAGACGATCTGAAAGAGGAGGTCGCCGAGTTCGCCGCGCAACTCTTCCGGGCGACCCTCGCGCGCCTCTTCGACGGCCTCGAAAGCCTCGTAGGCTTCCTCCAACAGCATCGGCGCGAGCGTGGCGTAGTTCTGTTCGCGATCCCATGGACAGCCTTCGGGCGAGCGCAAGGTAGCCATCAGCGCAACGAGGTCAGTGAATGTAGCGGGCATAGATTTATCCGAAGTTCAGAGTCGAGAATTCAAAGTGCGTTGAGATAACGTTGATGGTTCAAGTCTAAAACTTAAAGTCAGATGTACCAAGCCGCCTCGGAGACCTCCGATGAAACCGGCATATGTGGAGCGGCGGCGGCCGCTCGCGCGCTCGATATACGTTAGCCGATAGACAAGCGCGAATCCGAAGATGTTTAATAAACTTCAATTCTCCTCAGGAATTCAATCGTGCGGGGTAGTTTTATGACAGCAACGGCTTTGCTCTTCGGTTTCTTCATCCTCGCCGTGTCGGTGTTTTTCCTTCTCGCCTACATTCATAGTCAGAGTTCCATGCAGCAAAATCGCAACTCACAGGCGCGGCAGCGGGAACTGCAATTAAAACTTCAAGCCGATTTGCAGGCGCGCATCGAGGCCGACACACGCAGGTTTGAGGAGGAGCGTCGCGCGCTGCTCGAACGCGCGGCCGGCGACCCCGACTCCCGCGATTCCCGCGACACGGAGCACGCCGCCTGACATCCCCGCGAGTTATCGCCTGCCCGCGCCCCGGTGCCGGAGCCTTTCTTGCGGCCGCATCGCGCTCGGTGCTACCATCTTCGTGCAACTCAAAGATCACAAATTTTAACTGACGGATGCGCGGCTCCCGTGCGCGGGTCGCCGCCTCGAATTCGAGCGACGAGATGAGCGAAGAAAAACCACGTTTCAAAGTTACAGACCGGCGTCTGTTCAACCCAGACGGCACGCCCCGCGACATCGAGCGCGAGGCCGCTACCACAACTGATGACACCAACGCGGCCGCCGCGACTGAAACCGAAGCAGCCGCCGCGACGGACGCCGCTTCCGCCGCGCCCACGCCGCCGCCCGCGGCCGAAACTGCGCGCCATGAGCAATCGTCGTCGACAAACGCAGACGCCGCGAGTGAGTCGCGCGCGTCTGCAACGAGTGCTGCGCCCGACGCTGCCGCTGCTGCTGCGGCGGAAGACCCGACGGCCTTCGCCAATCTCGTCATGTTCATCGCCTCGCCCGCGGCGGCCGCGATGGGCATGACGGAGCACCCCGGCCTCGCCCCCGGCGAACTCGATCTGCCGCTCGCCAAACACTGCATTGATCTGCTCGGCACGATCCAGCAGAAGACGCGCGGCAACCTCGGCACGCAGGAGGGGCAAATTCTCGAAGGTCTCCTCGCCGAACTTCGCATGCAATACATCTCGCTCACCTCGACGCAACGCGCGCCCGCGTCCCCGCGCGGCTTCACCGGCGGCGACATCACGGGCGGAAGATGACGAGTAAATCGTGAATCGTAAATCGTAAATAGATGTGAAACTGCTTTCCTCTATTCACGATTCACGATTCACGCTTCACGATTTATGAAGTTCACACTACTCGGCACAGGCACTTCGACGGGCGTGCCCTCCATCGGCTGCGAGTGCGAGACGTGCACGTCGGACGACCCGCGCGACCGGCGTTTGCGCGTCTCCGTCCTCATTGAGCACGACGGGCAGACGGTGCTCATCGATACCTCTTCCGACTTTCGCCAGCAGGCGCTCCGGCAGAATTTGAAACGGCTCGATGCCGTGCTCATCACGCATTGCCACGCCGACCACATCTTCGGTCTCGACGACATCCGCCCGCTCAACTTTCGCCACGGCGCGCTCGGCGTCTATGCCAACGAACGCGCGTGGCGCGACATCCGCCGCATCTTTCAATATATCTTCGAGCCGTCGCACTTCGGCGGCGGCCTGCCGCAAGTCGTCGCGCACACGGTCGTTGACGGCGCGCCGTTCTGCCTCAGTCAAGATTTTCGGGTGACGCCGCTCGAAGTCATACACGGCCGTCTGCCCGTCGTCGCCTATCGTTGCAACGACTTCGCCTATGCCACCGACCTCAGCGACATTCCGCGCGACACGCTCGACGGATTGCGCGACCTCGACGTGCTCGTCCTCGATTGCCTGCGGCTCACCTCGCACCCGACCCATCTCTCGCTCGAACGCTCTCTCGCCTACATCGAAGAACTCAAACCGCGCCGCGCCTACCTGACCCACATCGCGCACGACATCAAACACGCGCGCGACTCGGCGCTGCTTCCCCCGGGCGTCGCGTTCGGCTATGACGGCTTGGAGATAAGTGATGAGTAATGAGTAATGAGTAATGAGTTGAAGACAACTGCTTATTACTCATCACTCATCACTCATCACTCATCACTTTTATGAAACTCTTTCACGGAACTGACAATGCGGAGATCGCGCGGCCGACAGTGTTGACGCTCGGCGTCTTCGACGGTCTGCATCTCGGTCATCAGTTGATCATGCGGACGGTGGTGGCGCGCGCGCGTGCGACCCGCTCCGTGCCGACCGTCATCACCTTCGACCCGCACCCGCGCGCCGTGCTGCACCCGGAATCTGCGCCGCCCCTGCTGCAAACTTTCGATCAGAAGATCGAAGCCTTCGGCGTGCTGGGGATCGAGCAGGCAATAGTCATTCGTTTCGACGAGGAGTTTGCGCGCGTTCGCGCCGAGGAATTTTTGCGCGATGTGGTGCGGGATCGCTTGCAGGCGAGGGAAGTGTATCTCGGCCGGGGTTTCGCCTTCGGGCGTGGGCGCGAGGGGAACATAGAGTTGCTCAGGGCGGCGAGCGGTCGTCTGGGATTTCACGCAGACGAGGTGGCGGAGGTGCGCCTGCGGGGCGCAAGGATCAGTTCGAGCCGGATTCGCGAGTTGCTGGCGGCGGGGCGCGTGAATCCGGCTCGGCGCATGTTGGGGCGGCCTTACGGCGTCGAGGGGCGCGTCGTCAGGGGCGACGAGCGCGGGCGCACGCTCGGCTTCCCGACGGCCAACCTGCACCCGCAAAATCGCGTCATCCCGCACGGCGGCGTCTACGTGACGGCCACCCTGATTGACGGCGCATGGCGACGCAGCGTGACGAACGTCGGCACGCGCCCGACCTTTTCGGCGACGCGCGAGGCCGCGCCTTCCGTCGAGACTTACGTGATGAATTGGAGCGGCGACCTCTACGGCGACGTGGTGCGCGTGCGCTTCCTGCATCGCCTGCGCGATGAGCGAAAATTCGCCTCCGTCGCCGACCTGAAGGCGCAGATCGACCGCGATGTCGCGCGCGCCGCGCGCTATTTCGCGCGTCGCGGCGTGCAAAGTTCGCTGGCGATAATTTGAAAACAGGCGCGAGCCATCCGGCGACACACGCGACGCCCGTTGATCAATCACCCTTCAGCCACTTTCCCTTCCGAGTTTCCCCCAAATCCCTTTGAAGATGTGTTCCGCGAAAGCAGACGCGCGGCGGGCGCAGCGAATCTAAGACGCATCTAAACTCCGTCGCCCGGCGTACAAGGAATGAACCTGACTGTCACAGGATTGCGACAAGTGTCCTTTATTATCAAAGTGAACATGGCAACGACTGAGAAAAAACCTAACTCTTTAGTTCCGCTCGACGGCAACGGGCACGACGCAAACGGCGGCACGCCCCGGAAGAACGGCAACGGGCACGCGACTTCCGCCCTGAGCCTAGTCCCTTCCGCGCGCGCGGGGCAGCAAGCGACAAACGGCGGCCGCGCTCACAAGAAGACCGTCGCGCCCGTCGCCGAGGCGAAGGCGCAGACAGACGCAACGGCCGCGCGGCTGGCTGGCGGCTGGCGCGGGTGGTGGCGAACTCTGCAAGTCGCGCGCGTGCTAGGCACACTCGGCTTCTACCTGTTTCTGGAAAACTACGAGGCGCGTTCGAAGTTCAACCGGCGCATGAGCGCGCGCCGGTTGGAAGAAGCGCGCGCGAGCGGGAGTTCCGCGCAGCTACGGCGTGCGCAGATGCGGGATCTGTTCGGCCGCGCGGTTGATCGCCTCATACACTTCGTGCGTTACATGGTCTTTCGCGGGGCGGACGAATCCGTCACCAAAGAGGCGCGTTTGCGCGAACAGGCCGTGTGGCTGAAGACGCGCCTGATCAAACTGGGGCCGACCTTCATCAAGATCGGGCAGTCGCTCGGCACGCGCGGCGACCTGCTGCCGCTCGCTTACGTCAAGGAACTCTCGCTCCTGCAAGATCAAGTGCCGCCGTTTCCGACGACGGAGGCTTACGCGCGCATCGAGGCGGAACTCGGCCGCACGCTTCAAGAAGCTTACGCTGAGATCGACGCCGCGCCCGTGGCCGCCGCCTCGCTCGGACAGGTTTACCGCGCGCGTTTGCACACGGGCGAAGAGGTCGCGGTCAAGGTGCAACGCCCCGCGCTCGCGGAGATGGTCAGTCTCGACATCGCCGTGCTGCGCCGCATCGTGGCGCGCCTCGCGCGCTACCCTTCGTTCAACGAGAACGCCGACTGGCAGGGGATGCTCGACGAGTTCGACGAGACGATCCACGAGGAGATGGACTACGCGCAGGAGGCTCGCAACGCCGAACGCTTCCGCGAGAATTTCAAGACCTGGCGCGTCGTCCACGTCCCGCGCATACACTTCACGCATTCGACGGCGCGCGTGCTGACGATGGAATTCATACGCGGCACGAAGGTGGTCGAGATCGAAGCGTTGCGGGCGCGTCGCATCTCGCCCGTCAAGGTCAACCGCCTGCTGATTCGCACTTACTTGAAACAACTGCTCGAAGACGGCTTCTTTCACGCCGACCCGCATCCCGGCAATTTGCTGGTGATGGACGACGGGCGGCTCGCCTTCTTCGACTTCGGCATGACCGGCCGCATCACGCCGCGCCTGCAATCGCAGATGATCGACGCCTTCTTCCACGTCGTCGCGCGCGACGTGCGCGGCCTCGCCGGAGATTTGATCAACCTCAACTTCCTCAAACCGGGCGTTGACCCGGAACTCGTGCGCCCCGTCGTCGAGGGACTCTTCGAGCATTACCTGAATCTGAAACTCGGCGAAGTTAACTTCAAGGAGTTGACCTATGAACTGGCGGAGGTGATGTACGAGTACCCGTTCCGCCTGCCGTCGAACTTCACCTACATCATGCGCGCGCTGATGACGCTGGAAGGCATCGGCCTCGTCACAGACCCCGGCTTCAGTTTCTTCGAGACGGCGAAGCCTTACGCCAAAGAGTTCATGCTCAGGCGCGAGGGCAAACAGTTTCGCAAACTGATCGTCGATAAATTCATGGGACGCGACAACGAAGACGGGCGCATCGAATGGGGCAAGATGTGGAAACTGGCGAAGATGGCCGCGAAGTCGTATCTGGAAAAATAGGCGGGGCGGCCGCGTGGAAAAGTTAAGGCTGGCGACGTGCGACGCACGCGGCCAGCCTTATTTGCATTCTACGCACGGCGTTCGTCGTCAGTGGGAAATTTTCTGCCCGCAGTAGGGGCAGTAAGTCCACTTGGCCGAGAGACCGGCTTTGCATTTCGGGCAGTCGGGCACGCCCGTCACGGCGTCGAAGGGCGTGCGCCACGTGAAGGTCGTCTGGGGGAAGTTTCGGCTGGCCTTCAAGAGCAGCGTCAACTTGTCCCGCTGTCGCTCGTCCACCACAAGCTTGCCGGTTCCGGTCTTGTTGGGGAAGAGCATGAAAAAGGTGTTTGCCTGAGATTCGCCGCCCCGCTGCGAGAAGATGGACTTCATCTGCACCAGCGCGGCCGTCACCATCGGCGGCACTTTGGTGAGCGGCGCGATCTCGGTGCCGTCATCTAACTTGATCGCGGAGCGCGAGCGCACTTCGCTTTCCGTCTGGTACAGGGTAGTGCCGCCGGGCAGGTCTCGATTGACCTGCACCGCGATGATCAAGTAGGGCTTGAGTAAACTCATGTTCCTTTCGACGGCGGCACGCATTTCCTTGCCGTCGGCCATGCCCGCCGCGACGAAGAACTCGAAGGGAAACCAGACGGCGGTATGCTGCGTCTCGCCCTCGATCTCTAACGCCATTATCTCTTTGACGAAACTACCGATGTCCGCCGCTTTCGACGCCGCGTTGTGCGTATGCGCGGGCGTCGGCTGTTGTGCCGGTGACTCGCGCGGCAGCGTGGCGAGCAGCAGCAGCAGCGCGGCGAAGACGGCGCGGGTAAGTTTCCGGGTTCGCATGATGATCTCCTTACAAACTAAGGTGCGTTCGGATCAGTTTGCCTGACGAATGGCGTTGAACAGCAACGGGTAAGTGGCAGACGACTGCGCACGATATTGCGGGCGGAAGCCGAAGAGGTAGATGCGCCCGCGCCCCTGCGCGACTTCGACGAGGGCGGCCTTGCCCCGTATTTTTTCCGCGCCGAGCAGCCAACCGGAGAGCAGCGGGTCACTGCTTGCCGGATAGCGCGCGACGATGCGCACGCGCGCGGACTCTTTCGCGTCCGCCAACTCGAAGACGGGCGAGTCTTCCGCCCACGCGATTGACTCGCGCGGCATCCCCGCGGTGAGCGGGTGCGACGCATCGAGTTCCGTGCGCAGGATCGAGCCGGGCACGTAAAACTCAGTCTCCTTGAGTCCTTCGGTTACATTGCGCAAGGGAAGTTTGAGTTGCGCGATGGCGAAATCCGAAGCGCGATTGAGGAAGATGAGCGTGCCGCCCGCTTCGACAAAATCGGTGAGCGCGCGCACGCCTTCCGCGCCGAGT
>DASVPS010000139.1:0-6898 GCA_036389555.1 Pyrinomonadaceae bacterium | reverse complement strand
TTGATGAACTCTTCGGGGTTGACCGAAACTTCCGTGTAGTTTTCCGTCAACTCGATACCGGGCACGGGCGGGAGGTAAGGTTTGGCAAACCCGGTGGCGACGATCAAACGCCGGCTCGTATAGATATTGCCTTCGGTGTCCTCCACGCGGAACAATTCGTCTTTGGAAATGCGCGTCGCACGCACCCCGTACTTGATGTTGAGCTGATAGTGCGCAGCCCAGTCTTCCAGATAGCGCACCAATTCGTCGGCCGGGGGAAAATAAGTTTTACTGTAGTTCTTGAAGAGCATCTGTTCATCGTCGCCGAGCAGCGAATTCCAGTCGAAGCGCATATTCACTTCCGCATCGTCAACGCCGGTGAAGACCTTGTTGCTGGAAATCAGCGTGCGGTGGCGCGGGAAACTGGCGAAGAACGTGCCCGCGGATTGCCCCGCTTCGAGGATGCGATAGTCGCGCCCGGCTTTCTGCAAAAAGTAGCCTAACTGCAAACCGGCCGGCCCCGCGCCGATGATCAGGTAATCAGAGTAGCTCGCGCCATCGTTACTTTCGTGTTCCATGTAGCCTCCTATGTTGCGTTCAAAATTAAGGCGGGCGCGCTGGCCGTCCCGACTGTCGTTAACAATGTGTCCCGGGGTGAATGTCGCCGCGGGCAGGTGGGACTTTCGCGCGGGCGAAATAGGAATCGCGATCTTTTCGCCGGACGAGAGACCCGCGCGGGCGGCTTTATCTCGCGGCCATCAAACTGTCAATCACACGATCTACTTCAGGACTCTCCAACTTTCGCTCGATGCCTTCCACACTCATCAGTTGATCCACCACCGCGCGCTGCTCGCGGTCAACGCGCAACGCCTCCGCGTAGGGCATGCAGGTGAAAGTGACCATCGAATATAAATCCTTGTATTTGTCGGGATACACCTGATTAATCTTCCGCTCGATCTCTTTCCTCAACAGAAAGTTCGGTGTGCCGACGAGGTCTCGCAACTCTATGAAATGCTCGACGCACAGGTCTGCAATCGCATTTGTGTTCGGGCGTCGCCGCCGCTCGAATTCCGTCAGGAGCGTCGTCCAGTCGTCGCCGTATTCTTCCATGCATTCGGCGAGCGCAGCGCAATCCTCGAACCCGGCGTTGGCTCCCTGCCCGTATGAAGGGAAGATCGAGTGAGCCGCATCGCCTATCAGCGACACCTTGCCTTGATACGACCACGGCGAACACTTCACGGTGATCATCGAATTGGCCGGGTTGTTGAAATAATCGCTGACGAGGTTTGGCATGTGTGCGACCACGTCGGGAAAGGAGTCTCTAAAGAAACGGAGCAAGTCGTCCTCGGTCTTGATCGAGGCGAAAGAGAGCGCGCCTTCAAAGGGGATGTGCAGAGAGCAGGTGAAGCTCCCGTCGAGATTCGGAAAACCGATGAGCATGTAATTGCCCCTCGGCCAGATGTGGATGGCGTTTTTCTCCGCCGTCCACTTCCCGTCGGCCTCCGGCGGAACCCTCAACTCTTTATAGGCCTGTTCCCAGTATTGCTGCGAAAAGTTGAAGCGGAGCTTCTTTTGCATTTGCATCCGAACCGCGGAGAACGCGCCGTCCGAACCGAAAATTCTCGCTGCCCGATGAGTGGAAACTTCGCCGGAGAGTAAATTTTCCGTTTTGATTGAGGGAGCGTTTAAATCAACGTCGAGACACTTTTCGTTGAAATTAAACTTGATGTCGAACTGACGTTCGGCATAATCGAGCAGGAGTTTATTTAAATCGCTTCGTGCAATCGAGTAGATGGCCTCGCGATTATTGCCGTAAGGCTGGAAGGTCAACTCGTCCTTCGTGTCATGCATCAATCTGCCGTAAACCGGCACGGCCGCCGCGCGCACAACATCCCCGATGCCGATGCCATCCAACACCCTCAAGCCCCTGTCGCAGAGAGTTAAGTTGATGGATCGTCCTGAGGACGCGCCAGCCCGCCGCATATCAGGCTGCCGATCATAGACCTCGACCTCGTGTCCTCTCTTCGCAAGATGCATGGAGAGCAGCGAGCCGACCAACCCTGCGCCAACTACGATAATTTCTGACATACCTTTCAGCTTTCCATCCTGCTAACAGCTACCGAGACCTTTCGGTCGACTCCACGGCTCGAACCTAAATCAGCACGGCCACGGATGCGACCGAGGTCAAAAACCTCTTCACCGAATTAATAAAAAAGGTGTTTATCCTGACTCGAAGCGTCGCGTGATAATGAATACATATTCGCAACAAGAATCCGAAGATTTGTATCTATGATCGTTTTGATTTGGTAAGGTTGAAGGACAATCGGTAGCCGGGCAAAGCTACCGCATATTGAGCCAAAGCTCAATTCTGTGATTCGTTTTTTACCGCTTGTTAGCCCTTTTGATGCAGGCTTCGCAGCCTGAGAAATCCGACTCGAAAAAAATATTTTGGGCGACGCGACTAGCAGTGCGCCTTGCTCACCTGGTCTCTGCGTATCGAGACGTGGCATTGATATTTGGCAGAGGTGAGCAAAATCACCACGCGCTCGCTGGCACTACTCTCGCGCTCAAAAATACCGACGAAATCTTTTACCGGCCCATCATTAATCGATACGCGATCCCCCAGCTTGAGCTGCTCGCCGGGATGCACATAACCATCTTCACCCGTTTGCGCTTTGATAATCTCAATCAGCTCTTCATCAATCGGCGCAGGCCCGTCTCCGAACCCGACCACGCTATGCACGCCTCTGACGAAACAAACTTTGTGCAACATGCTCTCGGCTTCAAACCGGGCAAAGATGTACCTGGGGAAAAAAGGTTTAGTGATATAAGTCGGCTTGCCGGTAAATTGATTGTAACGGCGCTCTCTTATTTTGGGCGTTAAAGTCTCAACGCTCCACGCCTTGAGATTGTTACCGGCACGTTCTTCCTGCAAAGGTTTGGTATAGATGACGTACCACGCAGAATTATCACTTGTATTTTCGCCGCTCACTTTCTAAATCTCCTGGCAAAGAAATCGAAGAGATTGATTCTCGCTTGCAAGACTCAGCGCTATAAAACGCACATGCGCCCAATTGCTTTAGAAGAGAACTTCTTCAAAGTCGCGGATATTTAATTTTGATCAACGCTTGTGATATTCAGGCTATTGAAGCAATTAAACCGCAACTGATTTCCATTCTCAAAGATATTTACTTTAAGAAAATGGATACAGAAATTAAGTTTTTTTCTTCAAATTGCTGAAACAGGGGGCTGGATGGTCAAGGGGAACGAGGCGTGAAGAGCGTACTGCGAACCCGGCGATCATAACTCAAATCTCCTAAAGAGTTGAGCAATCACTGCTTTTACGGTAAGATACAGGCTGGCGTAGCGATGCATCCATTGCCTACAGCAGTGCTTGCGTTGTTAACCGAACTCCGTTGCTACCTGCAAGTAGTGACGGAGTTTTTATATTACAGCGTTGCTAAACCGTAACAATACAGTGATCAAAAAGTTTTTAACAATACCTGCATAAGCCCTGCCTCCCCTTTCGAGCGAGGAAGGGTCTTTTGGAGAATCAATTGTTAAACCACTATCGCTAACAAAAATTTATTCAATACAGACTAAGGTGAGGGAAATCGCGGCCAAATCAAGTTGTAACTCACACCCACATCGTGCCTTTGTTACGGCACCATCATCGCATTGTTTTTGTTAACTGTCAATTCGTCAAAGAAGGGAAATCATATACCTTATTCACCTTAGCTCCCACTGCGAATTTTTTTGCAGAATCTATTTATTCAGCAGCGGGTCAGTTTTCAAGGTTGGACACGGATAGAGATTTTGGCTATGTGTGTTAGCACACAGACAGAAGCCCTTTCGAGTGCTTCACTCTCCACCCGTGCTTTTACAGTCCGAACCTATGGCGAGAGGCTGCGCCTCCCCTTCACCCTCACAGAGATAAGATTACTTATCTTTATTGGTTCAACATTGAAAATGATCCACTATCATTTATTCCTTGAAATTAAAACGTGCCGTGCGCCTGAAAGGTTGCAGCCGTGACGGCGAGAGTTAGTTTCTGGAATGCATAGAAGCAGCCACCGAGCCCGATCACAGAGTCTTGCCGGTTGGCGAAGTTCAGACTCAAAGGCTCTTCCGTTTCCCCGCAGCAAACTAAACTCGCAACGGCGACCTGAGTTAACTAAGAATCCACGTCGAACAGTTTCAGGTTGCGCGAACGCGCGGCAGCGAGTTTTTCCAAAAACTCACAGCGCATGATCGTCCGCGCGCCGAGGGCTTGCATGTGTGGAGTCATCACTTGAATGTCGAGCCAGTCGAGTCCGCGCCCTCGCAGATGTTCGACGAGGTGCAGCAACGCGAGTTTCGACGCATTCGGCCGCAGGTAGAACATGCTCTCGCCGGCGAACGCGCCGCCCGCATCAACTCCGTATAGCCCGCCGACGAGCGCATCGTCCTCCCACGCCTCGACGCTGTGCGCGTGGCCGAGTTCGTGCAAACGGCAATAGGCGCGAAACATATCCGGCGTGATCCAGGTGCCCTGCTCGGCCGCGCGTTTGACGCGGGCGCAGGCGAGAATCACTTCGGGGAATGCCGCATCAATCGTGAGCCGGTAAGGGCTGCGGCGTCTCACTTTCGAGAGGCTGCGCGGTATGTTCAAATTCTCGAACTCGATGATGGCGCGCTCCTGCGGGGAGAACCACGTCAGCGGCCAGCCCTCGATAGGCCAGGGGAAGATGCCGCGTGCGTAAGCGCGTTGGAGATTGAGCGGGTGTAGATTTCCGCCGATGGCGACGATATCGCCGAAGGGCGCGTCTCGCGGGTCGGGGAAGTCGATCAAGCTCACGTCCCGTTTAAAAAATACGGCGGGATGCTGCGTTGAAGTTTCAGTCTCCGACATGGTGCGAGTGGGAATCGGTCAATGCTATTTCTCTCTTCAGACTTCAAGGGCGCAGGAAGTTGAGCTTGAGTTCATCGTCCGCGACGCCGACGACGACCTCGCCTCCCGCCGCAAGCGACGCGCCGAAGAGCAACTCTTCCGCGAGCGGTTCTTTGATCTTCTTCTGGATCAGGCGATTCATCGGGCGCGCGCCAAAGAGGCGGTCGAAGCCGTGTGCGGCAAGCCACGCGCGCGCCGTCTCTTCGAGCACGACCCGCACATTCCGCTCGGCGAGTTGCGCGTTCAACTCCTTGACGAACTTGTCAACCACCCGTTCGATGACTTCAAAACTGAGCGGCGCAAAGGCGATCCACGCATCGAGCCGGTTGCGGAACTCCGGGCTGAACGCGCGTTCAATCGCCCCACGCCCCTGCCCCTTCCCCGTCGTGTTCGACTGGAAACCGATGCCGCCCGCGCTCAACTCCTGCGCGCCCGCGTTGGTCGTCATGATCAGGATGACGTTGCGGAAGTCCGCCTTTTTACCGTTGTTGTCGGTGAGCGTCGCGTGATCCATCACCTGCAAGAGGATGTTGAAGAGATTGGGGTGCGCCTTCTCGATCTCGTCCAGGACGAGAACGGCGTAAGGCGTACGGTTGATCGCGTCTGTGAGCAAGCCCCCTTGATCGAAGCCGACGTAGCCGGGCGGCGCGCCGATGAGCCGCGAGACCGTGTGCGCCTCGGCATACTCGCTCATGTCGAAGCGTATGAACTCAATGCCGAGCGCCACGGCAAGTTGTTTAGCGAGTTCCGTCTTGCCGACGCCGGTGGGGCCGGAGAAGAGGAACGAGCCGACCGGTTTATCTGGATGGCCGAGGCCGGAGCGCGACAGTTTGATCGCGTTCGTGATGCCCTCGATGGCGTGATCCTGCCCGTAGATAACCGCCTGCAATTCACCTTTCAAATCGCGCAGCCGATCCCGCTCCGAGCCGCCCACGCTCTTTGGCGGAATCTTCGCCATGCGTGAGAGCACGATCTCGATCTCCGCCGCGCCGACCGTCTCAGGCCGCTCTTCCTTGGGCAGCAACTTCATCGCCGCGCCGGCCTCGTCAATCACGTCGATGGCCTTGTCCGGCAGCAGGCGGTCGTGCAGGTATTTGGCCGCGAGTTCGGCGGCGAGTTGGATCGCTTCGGGCGAGTAGGTGACGCCGTGGTGTTGTTCGTAGTAGCTCTTGAGGCCGTTGAGAATCTCAACCGTCTCGGCCAGGGTCGGCTCGCCGATCTCGATCTTCTGGAAACGGCGCGCGAGCGCACGGTCGCGCTCGAAGGCGCTTTTGTATTCGGCGTAGGTGGTCGAACCGATGCAGCGCAGTTCGCCGGAGGCGAGCGCGGGCTTGATGATGTTGGAGGCGTCCATCGAGCCGCCCGACACTGCGCCCGCGCCGACGATGGTGTGTATCTCGTCGATGAAGAGGATCGCGCCGGGAATTTTCTTTAACGCATTGATGACGCCCTTGAAACGCTGCTCGAACTCGCCGCGGTATTTCGTGCCCGCGAGCACCGCGCCCATGTCGAGCGCATAGACCTGCGCGTCGCGCAAAACTTCGGGCACGTCTCCCTGTTGAATCTTGAGCGCCAGACCTTCGGCGATGGCCGTCTTGCCGACGCCCGGTTCGCCGACGTAGATCGGGTTGTTTTTGCGACGGCGGCAGAGGATTTGAATCGTGCGCAGGACTTCCACGGTGCGCCCGATGAGCGGGTCGATGTGGCCTTCGGCGGCGCGCTCGTTGAGGTTGACAGTAAAGGCCGCGAGCGGGTCGCGCTGCTGCTCCTGCTGCCCGCCCGCCTCGGCTTCCGCATCGCCCTCGAAGTCGCCCCCGGCGGGTTCGTTCGCGCCCGTGTGCCTGGTGATGCCGTGCGCGATGAAGTTCAGCACGTCGAGACGCGTGACGCCCTGTTGCCTGAGCAGGTAGACGGCGTAGGAACGCTCGGCCTGAAAGAGCGCGGCCAGGATGTTGCCGCCGTTGATCTCTTTCTGCCCGCTGCCCTGCG
>DASVPS010000138.1:0-3161 GCA_036389555.1 Pyrinomonadaceae bacterium | reverse complement strand
CGCGGTTGATGAAGTTGAAGGCATCCACGCGGAAGAGGACGTCCTGACTCTCGCGGACGCGGAAACGTTTGACGAGCGCGAGATTGAGATCGAGTATGCCGCCCGCGCGGAAGGTGTTGCGGCCGATTGCGCCGTTCCGGCCGATGGGCGCGAGGAGCGTATTGGGATCAGCGGCCGTCAAGCGCAAAGGCTGGCGTCGGTCGCCGGTGCGAGTTAAGCCGTTGGTGGTGTTGAGGCGGTCGGTCAGGTTGCCGTCGAGGTTCACGTCGTAGATAGAGTTGACGGTGAAGGGCTGGCCGGTTTGATAACTACCCGTGCCCGCCACTTGCAGATCGCGGAAGAGGAGGCGTGCGACGCGGCCATGCACTTCGGGCAGATCGTACACGAAGTTGTAAGAGAAGCGGTGACGCACGTCGAAGTTGGCCGGGGCGCGTTCGGCGGCGAAGTTGCGCGAATCCTGCGGGAGCGCGAACGCGCCCGCGAGATCGAACACGTCCGACACGTCATCGAGCACTTTGCCGAAGGTGTAGGCCGCCTGATATTGCATGGTGCGGCGCAGGCGGCCGCGCAGTTGGAGTTGCATCGAGTCGTAGCGCGAACTGGCCGTCGTCTCGAAGCGGGAGATAAACCCGGCGTCAGGGTTGGGGCGGCCGCCTTCGGGCGCGAGCGCGAGACCGAAGACTTGAGGTTGCACGCCGTTCTCCGGGTTGTCTGCCTGCGAGACTCTGAAGTCGAGTGGGATGAGGATGCTGTTGAGTCCGAGGTTGGGCGTGCTGAAGCGCAGCAGGTTGCGGCCGCGCGTGCCGACGTAAGCGACGGAGAGCACGGTGTCGCGCGACAGTTGTTGCTCGACGCTGAAAGTGTAGTGGTCTGCGCGCGGCAAGGTGAGCACGCGCGCGGGCAGCGTCGCCCCGAAGATGCTCGAAGTCGGCTCATTCTCGCCCGTGACGATCCGGTTGACGATGTTGACGAGTTGCGCCGTGTTCAGTTGGGGGTTGATGCGGTTGAGCGTGCCCTCCTGCACGATGCCGAGATTGCTCGGGTTGAGCAATTGCAGTCGCGCCAGTTCCTGGTCGCGGCCGGCTATGAAGTTGCCGAGGCCGCCTGAGAAGTTGACCGTCAGGAAGTTGGGGAAGACGTTTCTGGACTGGCTGACGACCGCGCCGAGAATCTGATCGTAAAAGATGCCGTAACCGGCGCGGAAGACCGTGAGGCGGTCAGCCCCGAAGATGTTGGGCGCGTAGGCGACGCCGAAGCGCGGGGCGAAGTTGGAGGGGTCGGGTTCGAAGATGCGTCGGCGCTCGCCGACGAAATCGCGCAGGCCGGGCACTTGTCCCAACTCGGGGGCGTTGAAAGAATTTTCGATGCGCCGCTGTCGTTCATTCGGTGTCGTGTTGTACTCGTAGCGCAGACCGAAGGAGAGCGAGAGGTTGCGCCGGATGCGCCAAGTGTCCTGCCCGAAGAAATTGTACTGGTAGAAGCGCAAGCCGATACCGGAGTCGGTGTTGGCGAGCGTCTGGAAGAATCCGCTCGCAGCCCCTGCGGCGGCGAGGTCAACGGCGTCTATGAAACCGCCACTGATGATGTTGGGCGCGCCGTTGAAGGTGATGAGCGGGTGCGAGTTACGCGGCAGGTCGCTGTTGAGTTCGGTGCGGCGGATGTCCGTGCCGAAGGCGAGGTTGTGATCCGAGGCGCGCAGCGTCAGCGTGTCGGCGATCTGGTAAGTGTTATTGACGCGCTGCTGCGGGAAGTTGAACACGTCCACGCCGAGCGGGCTGAAGCCCGCGATTGAGACTTGCCCGACCGGCCCCAGTTCGGCCTCCGCCGAGACGGGGAGCACGCCGTAGATGACCGGCCCCGTGTTGGGGGTGAAGGCGTCTGCGGGCAGCGTGCCGTTGATGATGTAGGGCGCGTTGAGGAGGAAGGGAACGTTTGGCAGCCGCGCGCTCGGGACTTGAAACGTGGTGTCGCGCACCTCTGCGAAGTTGAGACTCGTGCGGCCGTAGGAGAGGCGCAACTGGTTGAACGCGGGGCGCGTGGAGTTCACGCCGCTCAGTTCGCTGTTGAGGTAGAAGGAGTTGTTCTGCGTGCGGACGCGCGGCTTGAGCGTCGAGAAGATCGCGCCGCCGGTGACGGGGATGAAGCGCGAGTCCTCTGTGAAGTTATAGCGTTCGGTGATGGTCTGCCCGCGCCCGGCGATTTTGAAGTTGCCGTCAATTTTGACCGAGGCGATGACGCCGCGCCCGCCCGCCGGGAGCGTCTGCGTGAAGGTGTTTGCGCCGTAGACGCCGGTGGGGTTGTTGGCGAAAGGGAAGAGACTGAAAATCGCGTCGCCGTCGACGCTCGTGGGGAAGGCGCGGAATGGTCTGTTGGGATTGAACAAGCCAAGCGGGAGTCCGGTAGCGCCCGTGCCGCCGATGCCGCGCTCTTCGACGGTGGGTACGGCGAAACTCTCCTCGCGTGTGGCGTTGGCGCGCGTGCCCTCGGCCGAAATGAAATAAAAGATGCGGTCGCGCTTGAGCGGCCCGCCGAGCACGAAGCCACCCTGCCCGAGCGTGAACGAATCCTCGCCCCCGCTCAGGTTAGTCACCGTCAGCGGGCGCAGGTTGACGAACGAAGGCTCCGCGTTACTGCTGAACACGACGTTACCCACTGCGACGCTCTGGTTGTTGCCTGCGGTCAGTGCGAAGGTGCTGTTACCGTTGGCCGTGTCGAAGGGGTTGCGCGCATTGAGTTGGCTGGTGTTCAAGAATCCGTAGAGCGTGCCGTGATGCTCGCTCCCGCCCGACTTCGACACCGCGTTGACCTGCGCCCCGATGTTTCTGCCGAACTGCGCGGGCGCTAAGAGCGTGATCGCCTGATACTCCCGGATGGATTCAATGGGCTGCGGGACGAGCGAGAAGAACCCTTGACGACGGACGCCGATGTCCTCGTCGTTGTTGTCCGAGCCATCCACGGTAAAATTGTTGGCGCGCGAGCGCAACCCGTTGACGGAGAACTGACCGGCCGAGCCGACACCTGCGCCGATGCCGGGGCCTGCGACCGAGCCGAGAGTTTGCGGCGGGGGCGCGACGCCGGGCAAGAGCAGCGTCAACTCGTCGAAGGTGCGCGTGAAAGTAGAGGAGCCGAGCGGGAGCGTGGAGACTTCTTCCTCTGTGAAG
>DASVPS010000137.1:0-5696 GCA_036389555.1 Pyrinomonadaceae bacterium | reverse complement strand
CTTCACAGAGGAAGAAGTCTCCACGCTCCCGCTCGGCTCCTCTACTTTCACGCGCACCTTCGACGAGTTGACGCTGCTCTTGCCCGGCGTCGCGCCCCCGCCGCAAACTCTCGGCTCGGTCGCAGGCCCCGGCATCGGCGCGGGCGTAGGCTCGGCCGGTCAGTTCTCCGTCAACGGGTTGCGCTCGCGCGCCAACAACTTCACCGTGGATGGCTCGGACAACAACGACGAGGACATCGGCGTGCGTCGTCAAGGCTTCGTCGCACTCATCCCGCAACCCATCGAATCGGTGAAGGAGTATCAGGCGATCACGCTCTTAGCGCCCGCGCAGTTCGGCAGAAACATCGGGGCGCAGGTCAATGCGGTGTCGAAGTCGGGCGGGAGCGAGCATCACGGCACGCTCTACGGATTCTTGAACACCAGCCAACTCAATGCGCGCAATCCTTTCGACACCACGTTTGGCAACGCCGTCTCGCCGTTGCGCTCCGGCAACCAGAGCGTTCTGGTGGCCGACGATGTGCGACTCAATAATGCCGCCGAGGCCGTCGCCGTCAACCCGCGCCCGATCCTGGTGCGCAACGGGAGCGGGGGCGAGGATTCGTTCACGCTCGGACAGGCGGGCTTCGTCCTCGGCGGCCCGCTCGGACGCTCGCGCGGCGCGGACAATCCGGCGCGCATGTTCTACTTCATCTCCGCCGAAGGCTACCGGCAGAACGCCGTGAAGGAAGAGAGCTTCGCCGTGCCCACAATCGCCGAGCGCGGCGCGTTCGGCACGGGCGCGAGCGGCATCTTCTTCGACCCGTTCAATCGCAACCCCGCGAACGCCGACGCGAACGCCTTCGCCGTCCCCACGTCCGCCGGCGGCGATGCCGTCTTCAGTCTCTTCCCTTTCGCCAACAACCCCGGCGGCGTCTACGGCGAAAACACCTTCACGCAAACGCTCCCTGCGAACGCGCAGGGCAAAGTCCTGTCGGCCAAGTTCGACACCAACTTTAAAATTCGCGGACGCCAGCAGTCGCTCACCAACCGTTACAACTTCACGGACGACTGGCGCACGATCCCCACGACCGGCGGCGCGATCTTCTCTTCTCTTCGCCCGCGCGTCCGCACGCAAAACAACTCCTTCTTCTTCAACAGCGAACTGAGCGACGCGAACTCCACGCGCCCGCTCTTCAATCAACTGCGCCTCTCCTACGGCCGCACGCGCCTCAACTTTCAGGAGGAGCGCGACGAGACTTTCCAGTTGCCCAACACGCTCGTTCCCAACACGCCGTTTCTCTTGAACGCGCCGCTCCTTGAAAACTTCACCTTCCCGCGCCTCGTCTCCGACACGCAGTTTGGCGCAAACACCGGCCCCGTCCTCTACATCACGACGCCCGGCGTGACCGTGCAGAACGCGATGCAGCCCGGCCCGACGGGTCAGGTCAGACGCCTCGGCGCAATCGGACAGGTCTCAATCGCGGGCTTCAGCCCCATCGGCATTGACGTGTTCAACTTCCCGCAGCGGCGCGTCAACAACACTTATCAGGTCGCCGACGAACTGACGATGCGCGTCTCCGGCCACAGCCTCGTCTTCGGCGCGGACACGCGCCGCACCGAACTCAACTCGGAACTGCCGCGCAACTCGCGCCCGCTCGTCACCTTCGCGGGCGCGCCCGAACTCGCCTTCGACGATGCGGCCGAAACCTTCTCCTTCACCGGCCGCTACATCAGCCCCGCGACGCTCGCGGCGGCGAGCGCGCCGAGCGGCTTCTTCCAGACGCTCGCGCTCGACGGCGAATCCGCCATCAACCTGCGCTTCTATCAACTCAACTTCTATGCGCAGGACAACTGGCGCGTGCGCCCCACGCTCTCGCTCTCCTACGGGCTGCGCTACGAGTACAACACGCCGCCGCGCGAAGCGAACCGGCGCATCGAAGACACCTTCAACTCGCCGCTCTTAGACTTCGTGCCCGGCCTCAAAAGTTTCATCGGCAATCGCACGAGCATCTTCGACCCCGACCGCAACAACTTCGCGCCCCGCGTCGGCTTCGCCTATGCGCCGAACCTCTTCGGGCGCGACCGCGGCCTCTCCGTCATCCGCGCCGGTTACGGTCTCTACTATGATCAGATACTCGGCGCGGTCGTCAGCCAATCGAGAAACGTCTATCCCTCTTACCTGACCGTGAATTTCGCGGGCGGCCTGAACAACCTCAGGTTCATCGAAGGCGCACGTGAGGGCGAGGATAGTTGCCCGCCCATCTCGCAAACATTCTTCACGCGCTGCCCTTACAGCTTCATCAATCCGAGCAACCCGCTCCCCAATTTGACGGGCACGCCGGGCGGCGGCGTCCGCCTTGTGCAACCGGGCACGCTCAACCGACTCAACCCCGCGCTCACCTTTACCGAGACCATCAACTTCATCAACGCCATCGTGCGCGGCGGCGGAGACATCCCACCCGTCAGCGGCTTCGGCGCGACGCTCCCCGCGCAAAAACTCGACACGCCGATGGCGCACCATTTCAGCGTCGCGTTTGAACAGCAGTTGAATTCGAACCTGACGCTCGGCGTCTCTTACGTCGGCACGCGCGGGAGCAAACTTCTGCGCTTCACGACGCCGAACCTCGGCGCGAATGCTTACGTCGCGCCCATCGCGTTCACCTTCATCCAGCCGCAAACCGGCAGCACCCTCGTCCCGCCCGCGCCCGAATTTTTCGGTCTCACGCTCTCGCCCGGCACGCGCCTCTCCTCGACCGCGGACATCACCGGCGGCCGCCCCGTCCCTACGGCCGGCACGATCTATCGCTTCGAGACGACCGCACGCTCGCGCTATCACAGCTTGCAGTTGCAGGCGCGCGGACGCTTCCGCCGCGGCCTACAGTTTCAGGCGTCCTACACTTTCGCGCGGGCTGAGGACGATGTGTCGGACGTGTTCGATCTCGCGGGCGCATCCTCGCTCCCGCAAAACAGTTTCGACCTCGACGGCGAATGGGGCGCGGCCAATTTCGACGTGCGCCACCGCTTCGCTTATAACTTCATTTACGACTTCTCGCGCCTCGGCCGAGACGGCGGCGGCCGTCTCACGCGCTCTATCCTCGACGGCCTCCAACTCGCGGGCACAGGGCAACTGCAATCAGGCCAGCCCTTCACCGTCAACTCGATCTTCGACGTGAACCTCGACGGCAATCTGACCGACCGCCTCAACACCACCAACGGCTTAACTCGCACCGGCGACCGACGACAGCCCCTTCGCCTCGTCGCAGACCCGACCACGCTCCTCGCGCCCATCGGCGAGGACGGCCGCATAGGCCGCAACACCTTCCGCGCGGGCAACCTCGTCGAACTCGACCTCGCCCTCATCAAGAACTTCACACTCGGCGAGGCGCGTTCCATCGTCCTTCGCATGGACGCCTTCAACTTCATCAACCGTGCCAACTACGGCATCCCCGTACGCTTCCTCGAAGCGCCCGGCTTCGGCCAGTCGGTCAACACCGTCACGCCCGGCCGACGCATCCAGTTCGCGCTGAAATTAAACTTCTGACGCGCACTCCCTCGCGCGTTCGCCTGAAACGAAAAGGCTCGCCCATCGGGTGAGCCTTTCCTCTTTGTCAGACAACGATTTTCTAAATAGCGCGTGTTCCTGACGTAGTGTAGCTCGACGCCTTTTACATTCTGACGCATGAGGCGAAGGGCACGTCTGACATCAGCACGTAGAACGCGCTCGTCGTAGAAGTGCAACAGTCGGCGTGGTTCCACACCTTGATGCGGTTGATTGATTGGACGCTGCCGAGGTCAACCTGCCACCACGCCTGTGCGTCCAGATTCGTGTGCGAGATCGTGCCCGAGGCATGCGTGCCGGACGTGTTGCCGTCCACCGCCCGACCCGCCGGTACGCTGGGGTCAAAGGTGGAAGATTGCGTGGCGGTTTTATTGAGGGCAACGTTGGTCAAGGGTGCGGCCTCGGCCGTGACCAGCAACTCCCCGTTGCGATAGCCGTACTCTGTTTGCGGTGCGGAGGGCGCTGCTCCGGCTGCGTACTCGGCCAGCAACTCCGAGTCTATCCCGTAGACCTGCCAGACATTTTCCGTGGGCGTCTGCCGCCAACTCGCTGTCTGCCCGTTCGCTTCGTGCGCCGATCTCAGCCAGTTCACCTCGTCGTACTCGTAGCTCTGTGTGAGTGTCAGGCCAGCGATGGTGATGCGCTGGCTCTCAATGTTCCCATTGACACGACCGAGCAGTGAGCCGAACACCTTGCCGAAGACGCTTGTGATAACTTTCCCGACGGCGTTGTCGGTATAAGCGGTCACCTGATAACATCGCCATACTTTCCTCTAACTTGTTCGTGTGAGAGGTACGTTAAGCGGGGAGGCCCGCCGCCGTGCATATGACTTTCCGGATATATTAGTTCCCAGTAACGACCATCTTTTGGGTCTCTGTACAGAGTGTCCCATCCGCCTCCTGCTACTTTTTCTAAGTATTCCTTAGTGAGTTTTTCTATCCTCTCGGTATTAGCGTCGCCAACTACCTTTCCATCAACTACTATCCATCTACCTAGTAAATCGGTCTCATGAGGTCTCAATTTCATCTGACAATCCTCGTGGTGGCGTTTGCCGGAATAGGCCCGTTAGGCAAGACGAACTCTCTGGCTCCGCCCGTCGTTCTGCCGAACCCGACGAAGCCTGGATCAGCGCGATTGATCGGGCAAGCCAATCCAACGCGCGGCGTTGGAAATTCTATAATGGTGAACACATCGCTATTACGAATTCCTAGACGAGGCCCAATTTGACTGGCACTCATGCTGGCAATGTCGTCCGCAGCAGTGACAAACACCTCCTCTGCACCTATACGTCCGAGCGTTGGGAATGGCCCTTCGCCGGGTATAGCGCGGGCAAGAGTACTCGGGACAGGGTTAGTTACTGATGAGGCACGACTGAACAGCGAGCCGAACACCCTGTTGAAGACGCTTGTGATAGCTTTCCCAGCCACGTTGCCGGCAGCCAACTCGAACGCCTGCCCCTCCATCATGTCAATGCCAGGAGCCGCACCCGGAGTTCCTCGACTATCTAGAATGTTCGTGCCATCAGGATTCAGAATCACCCATAGTTGTGTCTCTGATCCCCCTCTAGCGAGAAATTCGTAAGGCTTGCTTTCATCGAAGTCAACCGCCGAGAATCCATCATTCTCAATGGCATTATTGTAGTCTTCATCTTTACCGAACCACGAGTAATACCATTTCTTGTCCTCTTCGTTATATTTCTGTGCCCATCGCATGCCCGTCGGGTCAATAAATCTCAGTGGATTGTTGAGGCAGTAGGTATAGCGATTCCAACTCTGTGGCATCGCAGACTGAGCGCTATCCAGCGCAGGATCAACACTGATAAATCGTCCTTGAGTTGAGGCGTAATAGCGGGCTTGTGCAAAGTCCAGTCCTGTCTCTATATCTTTTTCGTATCCTGTGAAGCCCTGACGCACGTTATCCACTTGGCTGTAGCCCTGCGCAGTCGTCCTCCCACCCATCCCGGCGCTGAGTTCTTCGCCGAAGGGTAAATAATCATGTCTCTTAATGCCGGAGAGACTCCCCGTCAGGTCAGCGAGCATCCGCGGCGTGCCCAAGTGGTCTGTGACCAGCCAGTTGACCTGCGCCGCCCTACTCCCCTGCGTGCTGCCGAAGACCTCCACTTCCGATAACGTCAGGTAGTTTGTCCCCGCCAACTGTA